>CAIYQV010000391.1 GCA_903928365.1 uncultured Flavobacteriia bacterium | reverse complement strand
TGTCTTCAAACCAACGAACTGGTATGGACGATATTTCTTAAGATTCTTAGAGTCTTCTACATAATCAGGACCATCCACAATCGCTGTTACGATCACCACATTCACTTTTCCTTTGAATTCTTCCTTGCTCTCAAAATAGGTAGCCAAATCGTATTTCATATTCTCCGCACGAATTTGGGTCAATTTTTCATTGGTTTCATACGTTTTTGTCGGAACCTTGGAAGCCGAAGAGTATACATTAATCGTGATCGAAGGACGACCTTCTTTCAACTGCGCTTCTACATCCTTCACAAATTTCTTGAGACTTCCTTTATCAACAAAAAGTTTGTTTTTGTTATACTCAAAGTAATGCATGAACTCCAGATTCTTGAAAGTTGTAGCCGTAATCACAGGTAATTCCAATGGAGCAGGTTCATTTACCGTACACGCTGTGGTAGTTGATTTACCGCGAGAATCAGTGATTGTCAACGTATAATCTCCTTTTGCAAGATTGTAAATATCTTTATCTGTAGCTCCATTGCTCCAACTATATGCATATGGTTCAGCACCACCTTTAATTGTCGCACTAACAGATCCATCAGTACCTTCAAACTTAGTCGCATCGATAGCCGCACATGACGCAACAAGTGGTGGAGGATAAACAAATAATGCCGTGTAAATATCACTGTAATCACCATCCCTGTTACTTGCCCAATACAATCTGTTGCCATTGTATGAGAAACAAGCATCGAATTTAGGCGAATTGATTTTCGCACCCAAATTCACAGGTTTATTCCAACTTGTCCATGAGCTCGAATCCCTTTTGACCGCATAGAAAATGTCGGCATCACCCTGACCTCCCCAGCCATTGGAAGAGAAGTACAAGGTATCTTTATTTTTTGAAAGGAAAGGGGACATTTCAAAACCAGTAGTATTGATATCTGCTCCTAAATTGATTGGCGCTGACCAACCCATTCCTGATTTTAAACTTACATAAAGATCTTCCTCACCAACGGTTGCAGGACCTTTGTAAGAAATCAACATCACAGATTCATCCTCGCTCACATGGAACCCGTAAAAGTCGCCTTCAATATCCAAAGTAGGTACTTCAATACGCACAGGCGCATCCCAGTCATCCCCTTTACGCTGAGCCGAAGCAATACCTTTCACCAGATCTTTTTTCCCTTCATAGGTATCTAAAAGATAAAGTGTGTTTCCATTTCTGCTCATACCAACCACACCATTGTTGTATTTAGTATTTAATGCAGATAATGGCTTACAATCGGTATAGGAACCATCAGATTGCTTTTTTCCATACCAGATATCCTGATCCAATTCACCGCCTTTATTAGCAGCGTCCATTGAACGGATAAAAAACAACACCAAACTATCATGGGAAAAAACAGGAATACTCTCTACTTTCTCAGTATTAACAGTACCTGGTATTTTTTGAACTGCATCAAAATCCCATATCTGAGCTGATGCGCCCATCGTAATTGAAATAGAAAGTAGAAACGTGGAGAGTTTATTCATGAGTAATCTATCTAATATAAATTGTAATTATCTACCAAGCATCAATCCGAGAACGATCTCATGACCACCTGAAGAAACCTGATTAAATCTTGAAATGGAATAATCGTAAGAATATCCAAACTTGAATTTATCGTTGATATTCAATCCAACCATTGGAACAACAGCATCTTTATGACGGTAAGAAACACCACCCCACAACCACTCTTTGTATTCCAACAATACTGACCCCTCTATGGAAGGAGGAGCAGGCAACATAAACTTCGCCAATAATGCAGGCATCATGGTCAGGTTTTCGTTGATCTTCAATTTCACACCTCCAGTAGCATTAAAATGCATTTGAGTATTAAAATTCGCTGTACCTGAACCGAATTCAACAAAGTCTCTCGACAGGTTATCTGCAGCCAAACCAAAAAACATTTTGCTGGAATACAAATACAATCCTGCACCAAGATCCAGAATCATTTTTGAAGATCCATTCGCAACATACGAATCATATTCAGCATCCCCTCCCGCATAAGCAGCATAAGGGTCCGTATTATTCAAAACTACAGCTTTATCTTGCAAAAAGGTATTATTTGACAATCCTGCTTTTGCACCAAAAGACAAATTGAAATTTTGAGACAACGGTAAGTGAAGTGCGTAAGTAGCATTGAAGTTCATTTTTCGGAACGCTCCATATTGATCCGCGATCAATTGACCTCCCAAAGCATGTTTCAACTTTCCTGTTTTTATTTCAGGATTTTTGACAGGTCCACTACCAGTTCTGAATGCAGGGTTGTAACGCACCTTGTTTCGTTGTCCCAAAACAAACGTCCCGCTCAAATAAGCAGTTCTTGGACTATCATCGAATCCCAACCATTGCCATCTACCACTCATGGTAATGTCTACAAAGTCGTAAACCCCTGCCGCGGCAGGATTGACCATGTATTGGTTTCTTAAATACTGGCTGTATTGTGGATTTTGTTGCCCGAAAGCAATCTGAGCAGCTAATAATGTAGTGACAGTGAGTAGTTTCTTCATCTGTTAAATCAATTTTACAAAAATGACCTAATCACAAGAATCCGAGTGAGTAAGGTTAAATTAAAATCGGCGCTAATTTACAAACAATTAATGAACAATAAAATCATAATCGATCAAAAGTAGTTAAATATTGAACAATGACGATTTATTCCTTTTTTAGTATGCTAATTGTGCCTTTCATCACCTCTCCCTCGTTTTCCGGATCGGTGTAAATCATGTAATAAAAAGAACTGACAGGCAATTCCTTCCCTTCGTATGTTCCATCCCATGGATTACTCGCGTAATCTCCTTGCTTGGATTCATAAATAAGACTTCCCCAACGATTATAAATAAATACCATGTTGTTTGGATACGTTTCATCCAATCCATACAATTCCCATGTCTCATTCACCCCATCTCCACTTGGCGTAAATCCTGTTGGAATGACCACCTCACAGGGAGAAATGGTTAGAATCACCTGTGCGGTAGCATCTGTGGCACATGGAGCTGTCGCTGTCACGGTGTACGTATACGTCCCCGCTCCTGCCAACGCCGGTGACCAGGCCCCGCCTGTGTCAGGTGTGCCTGAAAGTGCGTTGAAAAGATCTGCTGCCGTAACCGTTGTTCCTGCACAGATATCCAAGGTACCGTTCGTTCCTGCGTTGGGCTGTGTCTGTTCTGTGACTGTTACGGTTGATGTCGCATCCGTTGCACAAGGTGCTGTAGCTGCTACCGTGTACGTATACACCAATCCAACACTACTCCATGTCCCGCCTGGATCAGGTGTACCTGAAAGGGCAGCAAAAAGCTCCGCGTCTGTTGGCACTGTTCCCTGACACACCGTCAAGGTACCATTCGTTCCTGCATTGGGTTGTAGTTGTTCGCTAACCGTCACACTTGCCGTTGCATCTGTACATCCTGCAACTGTTACCGTATACGTATACGTTCCTGCTCCCGCCAAGGCCGGTGACCAGGTGCCGCCTGCATCAGGTGTAACTGTTAGTGCATTGAAAAGATCTGCTGCCGTAACCGTTGTTCCTGCACAGATATCCAAGGTGCCGTTCGTTCCTGCATTGGGCTGTATCTGTTCTGTGACTGTTACAGTTGATGTCGCATCCGTTGCACAAGGTGCTGTAGCTGCTACCGTGTACGTATACACCAATCCAACACTACTCCATGTCCCGCCTGGATCAGGTGTACCTGAAAGGGCAGCAAAAAGCTCT
>CAIYQV010000390.1 GCA_903928365.1 uncultured Flavobacteriia bacterium | reverse complement strand
TAGATGTAAAACCTAATTAAATTAGTTTGAATTTAAATTTGGTATAATAAAACTGAGATCTCTAGCAATAGAGGTCTCAGTTTTTTAAAACCTCACGCAAACCTCACGCAGCACAGGACCCACGATTTAACGTAAGTCCTTGATTTTCATGTAGCGAGACCGGGATTTGAACCTGCCTGCGGTAGGCAGGCCCGGGACCTCAGGGTTATGAACCCTGCTAGCGTTTATAAATTCCCTTTCTTTAGTTCATTTACCGCATAATCACAAGCCCTTGCGGTGAAGGCCATATAGGTTAAGGAAGGATTCTGACAAGCGCTTGAAGTCATGAAAGCACCATCGGTAACAAATACATTCTTTACCTCATGCATTTGGTTCCATTTGTTTAGAACGGAAGTTTTAGGATCATGTCCCATACGGGCCGTGCCCATTTCATGGATTCCCATTCCTGGGACTGATAGTCTGTCGAAAGACTGAACGTCTTTCATTCCGGCAGCTTCCAGAATTTCAGCTGCATCGTTTTTCATATCAATGCGCATTTTACGTTCGTTCTCACCAAACTCACAATCGACTGCCAGCAATGGAAGTCCCCATTTATCTTTCTTTGTTCTGTCAAGAAAAACACGGTTTTTAAACTCCGGTAAATGTTCACCGAAGGATCCCAGACCCATAGTCCATGGTCCCGGTTCTGTCATATCCTCATTGAAGTCTTTACCAATACCCATTTCAGGAATAGCTCTTTCCCATCCTGTTCTACTTGCACTTCCACCATAATGGAAACCGCGCAAATAATCTCGCTCTGGTTTATCCCCAAGGTTTCGGTAACGGGGAATATAAACACCAACTGGACGACGACCAGCATAATATTTATCATCAAAACCTTCTGCTCTTCCGGATGCACCAATTTGAAAGTGATGATCCATCAGGTTATGTCCCAACTGCCCGCTACTGTTACCCAAACCATCAGGAAAGACGTCAGAAGTAGAGTTCAATAGGATTTGAGTTGTGCCCAACGTTGAGGCATTCATGAAAATTATTTTTGCAGAATATTCTATGTGCTCATTGGTCTCTGAATCAATCACCATCACTCCATTGGCTTTCTTGGTTTCTTTATCATAAAGCACCTCGCTAACAATAGAATAAGGTCGAAGCGTGAGATTACCAGTAGCCATCGCTGCTGGCAAGCTTGCCGATTGCGTACTGTAATAACCGCCAAACGGACAACCCCTGTCACAGAGATCTCTATTTTGACAGGAGCCCCTGCCATTGTGCGGAACAGTCAGGTTCGCCATCCGGTAAATGGTCATCATCCGCGCTCTGCTATAGTGTTTTTCGATTCGTTCTTTCACCGCCTTTTCAACGCAATTCATTTCAAAAGGAGGAAGAAACATGCCATCAGGAAAATGTGCAAGTCCCTCATTTTGTCCGCTAATACCAGCAAAGCGCTCTACATAATCATACCAAGGCGAAATATCCTTGTATCGTATAGGCCAGTCAACACCATAGCCATCCTTAGCATTGGCAGAAAAATCCATCTCACTTAGCCGCAGACAACCACGTCCCCAGGTAATGGATCTTCCTCCAACATGATAGCCCCGATACCAGTCAAATCGTTTCACTTCAGTGTAGGGACATTCCAAATCATTTACCCAAAACTTTGCATTAAACTCACTATACATACCGCCACGGGTTTGTACTGGCTGCATTTTACGGTCTTCAAGCGTAACTCTTCCTCTGTGTTTGAATTCCCATGGCTTCATCAGAGCTGTATCATAATCTTTTACATGCTCAACATTACGACCACGCTCTAACATCAAAACCTTTAATCCCTTTTCTGTCAATTCTTTTGCAGCCCAACCACCACTGATACCTGAACCAACTACAATTGCATCATACGTATTCTGCT
>CAIYQV010000389.1 GCA_903928365.1 uncultured Flavobacteriia bacterium | reverse complement strand
CCAATAATAGGAATGGAAACCGCAGCCGCTACTTCTCTTGCCAGATCTGCAGGAATCTTTTCAAGTACAATTGCAAAACAACCTGCCTCTTCGAGCGCTTTGGCATCTTCTTTTAATCGAACAGCCTCCTCTTCCTCTTTTGCCCGAACCACATAGGTACCAAACTTGTATATGGATTGTGGTGTCAAACCGAGGTGTCCCATCACAGGAATACCCGCCGTCAGAATACGCTTGATCGACTCAATGATTTCAATTCCTCCTTCTAACTTGACGGCATGTGCACCAGATTCTTTCATGATCCGAATCGCGCTGGACAAGGCCTCTTTAGAGTTTCCCTGATAAGAACCAAAGGGCAAATCCACCACGATCAATGCCCGGTTCACAGCTCTTACCACAGAGGAAGCATGATAGATCATCTGATCCAGTGTTATAGGCAGTGTTGTTTCATGTCCCGCCATTACATTCGAAGCAGAATCCCCAACCAGGATCACATCGATACCCGCTTCATCTATGATTCGAGCCATAGAGAAATCATACCCGGTAAGCATGGAGATCTTTTCACCTGCATTCTTCATTTCCTGAAGCGTATGCGTGGTGACTTTTTTTACGTTCTTGTGCACTGACATGAAAACAATTTAAGGTTCAAAGGTAGGAAAGAATCTATTTATTTGAAGACGGTAAGGCGTTTAAGGTCTAAGCTTACCAATATGAAAGATCGCATCGCCTTTGTAAACTATAGGCGCTTCATTGACACAGATCACAAAGCCCGACATCGAAGCATTTACTTTCTTTTCGTATTTTCCATAGGGATCTGTAACAATAGCTATCGTTTCTCCCTTTTTGACCTCGGAACCATTTTTAACCATCGTTTGAAACATTCCTGAATTAGGCGAACGCATCCATTTGCTTTCAGACAATACAGTCGGAGAACGATCCTTTGAAATATCTATTTTGAACGAACGCATACCTAAATGTGACAAAATGCGCTTCACTCCATTAATCCCCTCTTCCACCACCAGTTCATCAATACTGTTTGCCTTTCCACCTTCAAAAAGCAGCATTCGTTTTCCTCGTTCAACAATGGATTCACGAATCGTTTTAGAGATATAGGAAGAATTCAGTATGAAAGGTGGATTAAAAATATGCGCCAGTTCAACACTCGCTTCATCATCGAGCACACATCTGATCTGTGGGAAATTACTTCGTTGCGCAGCCCCGGTATGAAAATCTATTACCAGATCAACATGCGGCGCAATCTCTTTCATAAAATGGTAGGCAAACTGGGAGGCAAGCGAACCTGATTTTGACCCTGGAAAACTACGATTTAAATCTCGTCCGTCAGGTAATTCTCGTTTCATATTCAGGAATCCGAAAATATTGAACACCGGAAGGCAAATGATCGTACCACACAATGGTTCATTGAATTTCTTACGAATGATCCTTCGGATAATTTCCACCCCATTGATCTCATCCCCATGCAAGCCTGCCATTAACAACACAGTCGGACCTTCCACTTTCGCCCTTCGAACAATCACTGGAACCTGAATAGGCGTACGTGTATGCAAGCGAGCCACATCAAGGTTCAATTCAGCTCCTTTTCCGGGAAGGATCTCTTCACCGAGGATGATAAACTTCTTTAAGGCCATGTCAACGTTTTACATTCTTTTCGATATAGGCAATAATACGTCCCGCAATGTCTTCTCCGGTGGTTTTCTCTATCCCTTCGAGACCTGGTGAGGAATTTACCTCCAACACCAATGGCCCTCTTTCGGACTGCAACATATCCACTCCAGCAATCCCTAAACCCACCGCTTTAGCAGCAAGAATGGCTGTGTATTTTTCCTCTACAGTTAACTCAATTATCTTGGAACTACCTCCCCGATGCAAATTCGACCTAAACTCGCCTGGTTTGCCTTGACGTTTCATTGCTCCAACAACCTCTCCATCAACTACAAAAGCACGGATATCCGCCCCTTTCGCTTCTTTTACAAACTCTTGTACGATCACACGAGCCCTCAAACCATTAAATGCTTCAAGAACCGATTGTGCCGCATTCTGATTTTCTGCAAGTACCACTCCCAAGCCTTGTGTACCTTCAAGGAGTTTTAGAACTACCGGTGCACCGCCCGCAGATTCTACGACATGCTCCACATTTTTGGAATAGTTGGTAAAAACCGTCTTTGGCAGACCAATTCCTTCTTTCGACAATACTTGCAGACAGCGCAATTTATCGCGCGAATGAACGATCCCTCTTGAACTTACCGCCGAAAAAACATTCATCATCTCAAACTGTCGAACCACAGCCGTGCCGTAAAACGTAACCGATGCTCCAATTCTTGGAATAACTGCATCAAAACCTTTGAGATACTCCCCTCCATAGTAAATAGAAGGACCCTGCTGTTCTATTTCGATATTGCATCTCAAATGATCGATCACATGTGCCTCGTGCCCGCGCTCGAGTGCGGCTTCCACAAGTCTGCTAGTGGAATACAACGCCGAGTTTCTTGAAAGAACTCCAATTTTCATTACTTGTTGATTTTTTTGAGAGAAACGTTGACCAGTGACGGATCAACAATAAATCTTCTGTTTAACAATTTACGACCAAGAAGAATCGGATATTTCATACCATTACGCTGGGTGAGCGAAAAATCGGTTCGAATATTTTTCTCCATTAAACGGATCTTCAACTTCACAAAAAAGCGAATTTGCTCATGTCCCGTGGAGCTTTTCACTTTCTTTAGTCTGTAGTCTTCAAAATAAACAGGACTGCCAGTATAAGAGGGATGATCTTTGTCTAAAAAAATCACCTCCAACACTTCCTTTCCATTCCACTCTATCACTTCACACTTAGTGACATGAATACTGGAAGTGTATGCGCCTGTATCGGTTTTTACATCCACATTCAGCAAACCTATCTCGGGAAAATCCGCTCGTTCTCTTCTTCCTATGACCAACTTTTCACCTTTCATTTATGGCATTGCTTCTTTCGTCAGTTAAAACTATTAATTTTGCTTTTTCAACGGTCATTTTTTCAAAGAACCTTTATCAATCAAAAAATTCTTTCAAAAAGTGAGTGTTCTAATATCTTTTTTTTGTAATATTGCACCCCGTTTGTTGCGGAAGAATTGAAAATAAGCGTCATGGACATCATTAGAGAAATACAAAACGAACTCGTAGAAATTAAGGATTTCCCAAAGTTCGGTGCAGGTGATACAATCACAGTATCTTACAAGATCAAGGAAGGTAACAAAGAGCGTATCCTGCAGTTCCAGGGAGTTGTATTGCAACGCAGAGGAACAGGTGCTACAGAAACATTCACAGTTCGTAAAATGTCAGGAAACGTAGGTGTTGAGCGTATCTTCCCTATCGCTTCTCCATTTATCGATGAGATCGCGGTGAACAAGAAAGGCTCTGTACGTCGTGCTCGTATTTTCTACTTCCGCGAAAGAACTGGAAAAGCAGCTCGTATCAAAGAAAAAAGAAGTTTCACACATTAAGATATTCGAATCTTTTCGACAAAGGCCTTCTCTTCGGGAAGGCCTTTTTTATTTTTGATTTGTGGCGAAAAAGAAATCAAAGACGAGCTCCCGATCAAAAAAGAAACCTGAAACCATGTATTTCAAAGGAATGGTAATTGTCTTCATAGCCATTGCGGGATTTGCTTTTTACCTCTACGTTCGAAATAAAGTAAGAGAAGCCCGTTCTGAAGTTGCGAAAGAAAAAATCATACGAACCATCCCCTTTGGATTTTCGTCATTTGGTATTGATATCTCTCACCATCAGGGAGAAATCGATTGGGAAGAACTGATCCAAGAGCAAGGGTACGACACCATCATCCATTTTGTTTATTGTAAAACGACTGAAGGAACGGACTACCTAGACACCAAATGGTACTACAATCGAAAAAATCTGATAAAACTACAAGTACCAAACGGTGCCTATCATTTTTTCAGAAACAGTGACCCTACTGTTCAAGCAGATTTTTTTCTGACTCATTGGATCAATCATCCGGAAGACCTTCCTCCCATGCTGGATGTCGAATATGAATGTGCTGACAATCCTGATCTGATTTCAGCCATGCGCGTCTGGCTTGAACGTGTTGAGGAAAAAACTGGCTTGAGACCAATCATTTATACCTCACTTCATCTTTATGAGACTAAATTTCAAGAAGACCTTCATGATTATAAATTCTGGATTGCATCATACTCACGCAGACCCGAGCAGCTCGATACCGATGAGCGAATCATACATTGGCAATTTGCGTGCGACGGACATTTACCGGGAATCGATCACCGTATTGATATGAATGTATCCAAAATTTTAATTCAGCAGTAACTACAACTTCTCGATCACGAAGTCGGTTCTTCTGTTCTTTGCTCTATTGACATCCGAAGAATTTACCACCTTCGGTTTTGTCTCTCCAAATCCTTTAGCAGACATCCTGTCCTCAGAAATCCCTTGAGAAACCAGATAATCTTTCACTCCTTTAGCCCTGCTTTCTGACAAACTTAGATTCAGCGCATCATCCCCCTGATCATCCGTATGTCCTTGAATCGCGACATTGATGCCCGGGTTTTGCTCCAGGAAACGTGCAAAGCCTTTCAGAATAAATTTCGATTTCTCGTTAAGTTCAGCTGAGTTCGTAGCATAAAGGATATCGTTGATCGTATACGCTTCACCCACTTTCAATGGCTTGACTGTTAGATTATTGTTTTTAATAATGACTTCATCCTTCTTGATCTCCTCTTTTGTGATCAGTTTCGAATCGAATGCATGTCCTTCCTTCTGAACTGTCACCATCACATCCTGTTTCTTATCCAACTTGACAACTGCCGCATACTTCCCGTCATTTCCATTTACTTTCACCTTAGACACCTCTCCAGAACCAGCATAGGCAATTTCAATCGTTGCATCCTTTACAGGCGCGCCTTTGTCATCTTTCAATTCCCCTTTGAGAATAGCAACCGGCTTTGGACGCGCCTCTTCGTATAACTCGAAAGAATAGATGTTCCAATTCCCTCCTACACGAGATGAATAATAAGCTATTTTACCATCGGTTGAAACAAACAAACCAAGCTCGTCTTCTTTTGAGTTGATCGGATAACCTATATTTTTCGGTTGAAGCCATTTTCCGTTCTCTTCCCGAACATAGAAAATATCCAGTCCGCCGACCCCTTTGCGCTTTTCTGAGGTTGATGAGACAAAATAAAGTGTTTCACTGTCCTGATGAAGGAAGGGACTTTTATCTTTCCCTTCAGTATTTATTTCATCGAAAGCACGGGCTTGTCCCCAGGTACCGTCTGCATTTCGCTTCACCATAAAAATATCATTATCTCTGGTCGTTGGTCTGGAAGCTGTATAGAACAAGGTTTCACCATCAGACGACAAGGAAGGTTGTGCTTCCCAGCCATCCGGAGTATTTATGCCAGGACCCATATTTTTCAAGGGGCTCCATTTAAAATCATTCCCGCCTTCACCTGTTCGTTCATAGGTTGTGGTATATAAATCACAATTCAAGTAATCTCGCCCGTAAACCTGTTCTTTTTTGCATGCGCAGATGATCATTTCTTTGTTGTCGACAGAAAGTGTTGCCGAACCGTAATTTGTGAATGTTCCGTCATTAAACGGTGGTTTCAACGGATCTCCTTTGTCAAACTCAGATTTGAGATCAGCGCGTTGAGAGAACGTAAATTCTTCCACCATTTTAGAAACCAAATCTCCCAGGTTGGCTCTATCCAGTTTACGTGTGTAGAAAATCAACTCATTATCCGGTGAGATCATCGGGAAATACTCATCCTTGTCTGAACTGACATTTTTGACCATGGTAGGCTCAAACGGCACCGCATTCGTTAAAAGATCCTGCTCATCTTCCAATTCTTGCAGGATTTCTTTCACGTCTGTCAATTTCTTATCATAATCAGCAGGATAGCGAGCGTTGTCCGCATTTTTAAAGTCCTTGAATCCCTTGAACCATTTAATCGCTTCCGTTTTATCTTTCTGACTGTAATTGATTACCCCTAAGTAGTAATAACAATCGGCATGGTAATCCGAACAGAACTGAAGGGCATTTTTAAACATTTCCTCCGCTTTGACAAAACTCTTATCTCCCATGGCAGGATTGGGCTGAGTCTCATAGTACTTCATGCCCGCATTGTAAGCATACAATCCATATTCAAAGAACGCCATGGCATTATCGGGAGCTGCAGCTATCGCTGCATTGAAATTGTCTACGGCAGTTTTTGCGTCAGGAGCATTGTTACCTGCCTCAATAAGTTTCAACACTTTTTTGGAAGGTTCCAGACATGATTCATCCTCCACCTGTGCAACAAAATTGAAGCAATTAAAGACAAAAACAAGAAATAAAAAGAATAGTTGCTGTTTCATAAAATTAACATGTATCCGGCTGTTGACAAATACCATACCTAAGAAGGTATAAGTATTCGAACACTTCAAAGTTACAGGTAAAACAGGCTTCCATTACGGATATTTTTAAACAGTCAGACCTTGAAATCTATACCCTGAATTCCTGAAAATCGTATTTGTTTTCAATTCGCTTTCCATTTCTGTATTTTTATCAAAAAATACGCTTCATGAAACGTGTCCTTATTCTGTCTCTGACCATACTTCCTTTAGTAGTTTTCTCTCAAAAAAAAGAACCACAATCCGCAGCCAAACCAGCATTTGATGCAAGCACCGTCAGTGGATTAAGTTTTCGTATGGTCGGACCGGCCCTTACCTCGGGAAGAATTGCCGATATAGCTGTACACCCTAATAAACCTGACACCTGGCTCATTGCTGCTGCAAGTGCCGGAATCTGGATCACTGAAAATCATGGAACAACATTCCAACCCCTATTTGATGGCTACGGTTCCTTTTCCACTGCTTGTGTGGAACTGGCACCTTCCAATCCAAACACTGTTTGGGTAGGAACCGGAGAAAACAACAACCAACGTTCAGCAGCATACGGTGATGGCGTCTACAAATCACTTGATGGAGGTAAAAGCTTCACCAATATGGGGTTAACAAAGTCAGAACATATAGGAAATATAGTGATCCATCCGTCAGATGAAAACATTGTTTGGGTCGCTGCTTACGGACCACTCTGGTCTTCCGGTGGAGAACGAGGTGTTTATAAATCCACTGACGGAGGTAAAACCTGGATACGCACCTTATACGTTTCGGAAGAAACCGGGATATCGGAGATTGCTATTGACCCCTCTAATCCAAACATCCTTTATGCTGCGGCGCATCAGCGAAGAAGGCATGAATGGACCTACATTGGTGGTGGACCTGAATCGGCGTTATATAAATCAACGGATGGAGGTATTACATGGAGAGAAATCAGTTCAGGTTTACCTAAAGGTCAAATGGGACGCATTGGAATTGCGGTATCTCCCGCAGATCCGAATATCATTTACGCCATTGCAGAAGGTCGAGATGATAAAGGAGGATTCTTCCGCTCCACCAATAAAGGAGAAAGCTGGTCGAAAATGTCAGGATTTAGCACAAGTGGGAATTACTATCAGGAAATCATTTGTGATCCCTATGACAAGAACAAAGTTTTTGCGATGGATACATACATGCATCATACGGAAGACGGAGGAAAAACGTTCAAGCCCACCGGAGAAAATCAAAAGCATGTCGACAACCATGCGCTTTGGATCGATCCAAAAAACACGGATCACTGGATCGCAGGATGTGACGGTGGATTGTATGAAACGTATAATCATGCTGCTCAGTGGCGTTATTATTCGAATCTGCCAATCATTCAGTTTTACAAGGTGGCTACAGATAATAACTACCCTTTCTACAACATTTACGGAGGAACCCAAGACAACAATTCCATGGGTGGACCCTCTCAAACGACCAATGTGGGAGGCATCATGAATGAAGACTGGTTCATCACGAATGGAGGAGATGGTTTTGAATCTGCCTGTGACCCAACTGATCCCAATATTACCTATGCTCAGGCCCAGTATGGATTTCTTGTTCGCCATGATCGTGCTTCGGGTGAAAAAGTATACATACAGCCTTTACCTAACAAGGGAGAAGAAGCGTATCGATGGAACTGGGATTCACCTCTTTTCGTCTCCCCGCATGATCACAAAACACTCTATTTTGCTGCAAACAAAGTATTCAAATCTACCAACAGAGGGGACGACTGGCAGATTGTGTCGCCTGACTTAACTCAGCAGATCGATCGAAACAAACTGGCGGTTATGGGGCAGGTTTGGTCTATTGATGCCATCATGAAGAATGCTTCTACTACCATTTATGGAAACATTGTAGCGCTGGATGAATCACCCGTGAAAAAAGGCCTTCTCTACGCTGGAACGGATGATGGATTGATCCAGGTTTCTGACAACGATGGAACCAACTGGACTAAATATCCGTCCTTTCCTGGCATTCCTAAAAATACTCGCGTGAATATGATCACGGCCTCTATGCACAATGCGAATGAAGTATTTGCTGTATTCAACAATCATCGTTCGGGAGATTTTAAACCATACATTCTTAA
Organism: uncultured Flavobacteriia bacterium; assembly: GCA_903928365.1. Classification (GTDB taxonomy): domain Bacteria; phylum Bacteroidota; class Bacteroidia; order Flavobacteriales_D; family Crocinitomicaceae; genus M0103. Next base: position 1,552 of record CAIYQV010000389.1, on the reverse strand, counting down.
AAGTTCTGACAAGGGAAAGACATGGGTTTCTATCAGCGGGAACCTACCCGAAAGAGGATCTGTTTACTGTTTAAAACAAGACCACATAGATCCCAATTTATTATTTGCAGGAACGGAGTTCGGCGCCTATTTCACGAACGACGGAGGAAAGAACTGGACTAAGTTGTCAGGACTACCGACTATTGCAGTCTACGATCTGGACATTCAGAAAAGAGAAAATGATCTGGTTGCCGCTACATTTGGAAGGGGATTCTACGTCCTCGATAATTATTCACCTTTACGAAAACTCAGTTCTTCCATCCTTGACAGAAAAGCACATTTGTTCGAGGTAGAACAGGCACTGCTTTATGTACAGGCAGATCCATTAGGATTGGAAGGAACGGGCTTTCAGGGAGCGAACCTTTGGAGCACTACGAATCCGGATGTTGGAGCCACTTTCTCGCTTTATATAAAAGATGAATTCAAATCTCTAAAATCACAACGACAGGCAAAAGAGGAAGAATTGGAAAAAACAAAGTCAAACGTGACCTACCCTTCTTTTGAGAACCTTAGAAAAGAGAAAGCGGAAGATAAAGCACGAGTCATTTTTATTGTCAGCGATGCATCAGGCAAGGAAATCAGAAGACTAATAACGGATGTGAACAAAGGAATATCCAGAACAACATGGAATCTACGAACCGAGAACACCAGCCCCGTGGAAAACGGCAATTATTCTAACAAAAACAATGGATTCCTGGTTGTACCCGGAACATATCAAGTTCAGGCATTTATGGTGAATAATGGCAAGATCGATACACTTACAGCAAAATCTTCGTTTGACGTAAAGGGCTTAAATAATCAAACCTTACTTGCACAGGATCCTGAATCTCTTTTAAAATTCAGAAAGGAATTGGCTGAATTCAACAGAAAAATCAATGCAAGTGCAAAGATACTTGAAGAACAAAATGAAAAGATCTCATTGCTCCAAACTGCAATTACCACCTATCCCAACGCGCCATTGAACCTATTAGACAAATGCGTTGCAATTAAATCAAATGTGGCAGAAGCGAAAGTGCTTTTGTATGGAGATGACATAAGAAGATCACATGAATTTGAACTTTTACCAGGATTATTCGAGCGATTCAATTTGGTTCAATATATGGTTTCCGACAACACTACCGGTGTTACTACGAACCAACAGAAACAATTCATTTTGATTCAGGAACAATATAGCACTATTGAACAACTCATCAAATCTGTAGCTGAGCAAATTAGCTCATTGGAAGAAAATCTCAAAGGCAAAGACCTTCCTTACATACGTAAATAGTCTAAATTCAATATAACACTTTTCAACACTGCTTTATTTGTTCGGTTGAAAAGTACTTTGTTATTTTTTTTTGATTTTTCAAAAAAACCGTTTAAAATTGGTGCGCTACCTGAATGGAGTGGCCATCGTTGGGGCTACAGGTCAGAGCTACACTGCTACACAGAATGGTAATTATACGGTTGTTGTGTCGAATGGAGGATGTTCTTCTACCCCATCAGCTAACTCTGCTGTTTCATCTTTGGGTGT
>CAIYQV010000388.1 GCA_903928365.1 uncultured Flavobacteriia bacterium | reverse complement strand
TTTGACTTTCAAATCATTTCATGTCCATTTTTTCCTGTTTTTCTGGACATATACCTGAAATGTGTCCATTTTGTAATTCGGTGAATGAACTTCTTAACTTACTTAATCTTCTTCTTCAACCAAAATTATTTCGGCAAGAACCACTTGAAAGTTATGTTTTCTCGATTCAAGCCTCCGATTGGTGTGATTGAGTTAAAATCTTTAAATCACCGAATCATTTGGATACCTATTACGCTTCTTTACCCCTCCACTTCGTCAGGCTCAGTGCAAAGCCTTAATCCCTACCCGAGGAGGGAACGTTACGGTTCAATCTGAAATTGACAAATTGTCAATTGTTGAATTGTCAATTGTCCATTCCCTTCACCAACCTCGCTTTCGCCAGTCCAATTATAGCGGTCAATTCCTCCAATGTTGCATGTTGGATTGCCGAGACGGTTTTGAATGCCTTCATGAGTTCTTGCTGGGTTTTCGGTCCGATACCGGGAATGTCGAGAAGGGCAGAGGTGAGGGAACTTTTACTGCGCTTGTTGCGGTGGTGTGTAATGCCAAAACGGTGTGCTTCGTTACGCATAAACTGGATCACTTTCAAGCTTTCCGAACGTTTGTCAATGTAGATGGGCAGACTGTCGCCCGGAAAAAAGATCTCTTCCAAGCGTTTGGCGATCCCGCAGATGGCTACTTTTCCGCGCAGATCGAGCTTCTCCAATGCGTTGAGCGCCGCACCCAATTGCCCTTTTCCACCATCGATGATGATGAGTTGCGGTAGACTTTGTTGTTCATCAATTAGTCGTTTGTAACGCCGGTAAACCACTTCTTCCATCGTAGCGAAATCATCCGGACCTTCGACTGTTTTCACATTAAAATGGCGGTAATCCTTCTTGCTGGGTTTCCCATTTTTGAATACGACGCAGGCAGAAACAGCATTCGTGCCCTGAATGTTGGAGTTGTCAAAACATTCCATGTGTTCAGGCAGTTCCTTCAAACGGAAATCCTGTTTGATCTGTTCCATGATGCGTTTGCTGTGTCGCTCCGGATCTTTGATCTTTTCCTGCTTTTGTTTTTCTTGTTTGTAGTATAAGGTGTTGCGCTTCGAAAGGGCCACCAACTCTTTTTTATCGCCACGCTGAGGAACAGTGATCGTTATATTTTCCAGTCCGAGATCAAAAGCCTCGTCGGTCAATACTTCCTTGGTATTACTTTCAAATCGCTCCAATAGTTCAGGAAGCACATAGCTCAGGATCTCTTCCCGCGATTCATCCAGTTTTTTGCTGACTTCTGCCGTATATGCATGCACGATCGCACCGTCATGAACAGAGAGGTAATTTACGAAGGCACGGTCTTGTTCATTTAACAAGGTACACACATCCACACGCTTTACCGAAGAGGAAACCACCGTAGATTTAGCCCGGTATTTTTCCAGCGATTCGATCTTCAGCTTCGTCTCCTGTGCCTCTTCAAACAGATAGGCGGAAGCCTGCTCCTTCATCCGTGTTTTCAGCATACTGATCAACGACTGAATATTTCCTTTCAGCAGTTGGCGAATTTGTTCCACTTCCTCGAGATAAGCGCTCTCAACCTGATGTCCGGCACACGCTCCTTTACAGTTTCCAATGTGGTATTCGAGGCATACTTTGTATTTCTCCCGCGCTATTTTTTCACGTGAAAGATCCAGCGCACAGGTTCGCAGTGTGTACAATTCCTTGATAAGGTCTAGCAAAGTGTGCATCACCTTACCGCTAGGATACGGACCAAAGTACTCTGATCCATCTCGTATTATGCGACGCGTGCTGAATACACGAGGAAAGGCCTCCTTCTTGATACAGATCCACGGATAGGTTTTGTCGTCCTTGAGCTGAATGTTGTATTTAGGCTGGTATTTCTTGATGAGGTTGTTTTCCAGCAATAAGGCGTCCAACTCTGTTTCAACCACCGTATATTCCATTCGAACAATTTGCCTTACAAGGACATGGGTCTTGTAATTGTCCTGCGTTTTATTGAAATAGGAGGATACGCGCTTTTTGAGGTTCTTCGCTTTGCCGACATAGATGATCACATCGTTGCGGTCGAAATACTGATAGACCCCGGGTTTTTCGGGCAATGTCCGAAGTTTTAACTGCAGATCTGTCAGCTCCTCACTCATAGGTTAAAGGTAAGGATTTAGTGCGGAGTGCAAAGTTTGTTAACGCAAACTACGTTAGTCTTAAAGTCTTTAAACTTCGAAGCATCGCGAAGAAGTCCTGAAATCCTAAAATCTTGAAGTCCCGAAATCCTTATACTAATTCGAAATCAACTCAAACAATTCATTCAGATCCGGAGAGATGATGATCTCAATGCGACGGTTTTTCGCCTTGTCCTTCGGATCAACCGGATGGAACTCGGAACGACCCGCAGCCATCAATTGCGCCGGGTTCACTTTGGAATTCGCCAGCATGATGTCCACCACAGATGTCGCACGAAGCACGGAAAGTTCCCAGTTGGAAGTGGGATGTGATGTACTGGTGAGTTTGTCGGTATCCGTATGACCTTCTACGACAATTTCTAATTGTTTTTCATTCTCGAGGACTTTTGCCAGCTCGACCAATGCTTTTTTTCCGTTCGGTTCAACGATAGTACTTCCCGATGCGAACAACAATTTAGCTTCCATACTCACGTAGATCTTTCCATTTTTCTGAACAACGGATAACCCCTGGCTTTCGAATCCACGAAGTGCAGCGGCTACCTTCGCCTTCAATTGCTGGGTGGCGTCATCCTTGCGTTTCATGGCTTCTTCCAGTTCGTTCACGCGTTGCTCGCGATCTGCCAGAAGTTGCTGTTTCGTTTTCAATTCAGCTTCCAGCGTAATGAGCGCATCTTCCTTGCGCTGCAATTCGATGTTTTTGGCTTCCAATTCTGATTGAAGCGAAGCCGTTTCTTTAGCACCTGATTTTTTCAGACGGTCGAATGCTTCCTCAAGCGATTCATTCTGTTTCGACATTTTGTCGTATTGGATCTGAAGAATACGGAATTGTGAACCCAATTTACTCGTGTCAGATTTTAGGGTGTTCACTTCTTTGCTTAACACGTCAAAACGTGCTTCAAGATCCTTAGCCTTTCCTTCGTAATCGAGCGAACTTTTCTTGTAAGCTTCCAATTCTTGACTGCACTTCTGTTCTTTTTCCAGCAATTCTTTGTATTTCTTAGCTGGAACACAAGCAGCTGTAAGCGCCAAAAGCGCAATGATTGAAA
>CAIYQV010000387.1 GCA_903928365.1 uncultured Flavobacteriia bacterium | reverse complement strand
GGAAGTTTCGTCGGCATCTTTGATCCTGATAAATTACACCAGCACTATACACCTCATACTTCTTTGATCGAAGATGAAAACGGTCCATTAAGGATCAAAGTGGAATCCATCACCTTGGATGATACCGCGTCGAATGAATATCACTGTGCACTTATTACGGACAGCGATGGCGGAATTTCAGAATTGCTGAAGATCCAGATTTACAAAACGAAATAGCTTGAATACTCAGCTAAGTTCAAACTAAAACTGTTTGATTAAATTAAAGTATTCTACACTTTTTCTGAGTGGATACAAAGGAAGAATTTCCATTAATTCTTTCGCTTTCGCTTCATCTATGTCTTTAAAAATAAGGACAGCACCATTTTTCTCATGTCGTAAGAATAAGTTTTCCAAAATGCCTTCCGCTTTCCATTTTGCAACGACTTCCTGCTCATGTTTAATGATCTCTTGAAAATTAGCAGGGATCTTATCCATGTCTAAGGTTAAAATTGCTTGAATTCTGTTCATAATTGAGAAATTAATTTTAATCAATGTTTTGCCGAATAGGCTTTAAATGGGGTTGTAAAATTAATTTTAATACTTTACTTTGTAAACTAGTTACTTGAATGTATAGTAATAACATTTTGTAAAGTAATGAGTGAAAATAGGGTGGTGATAGACGAAAAAAAAATAAATTCAGAACAATCTTGTTCGCTTAGAGAGGTTTTGGATATTATCGGTGGTAAATGGGCAATGCCAATCATTTACATGTTATCCAAAGGTAAAATGCGTTTCAAAGAATTGGAACGAAGCATTGAGGGAATCAATACACGTATGCTTGTGAAGGAATTGAAAAATATGGAAACAAACGGAATTCTTACCCGAGAGGTATTTGCGACTGTTCCGCCAACAGTTGAGTATGCACTCACACCGAAAGGTGAAAAATTATTGCCTAGCATACATTCGCTATACGAATGGGGACAAGAGTTTATCTCTGAATGACAACTCAGAACTTTCAACTCTCATCTCAGAACTATTCGCCCGTATCTCCTAGAACGCGATAATTGATTTCCAAATTTACTTCTGATCCTGGTTCTGATGGGAAAAACAAGTAGCACGAATCTGAATACCAATCGCGCATGTATTCAAAATCTACGCTGCCTTTTTTAAGCAATACCTGTTGCATCATACCATTTTTTTCTGGCCCAAAAAACACTTGTAAAGTCCTGTCAGTTTTTCCGTTTATTTCAAGTTCGATTCCATAGGTATGACCAGCCGTTTGATCCTTCCATTTGGCAAGTGAAATAAGTTTAGGTTGATCCAATTTTGTGATTCGTATCGTTCTGCTCGAGTGATTCAAATAGATCGATTTGCCAAAATTCACCCATAAAACATATACGGTGGCAGCAAAAAATGCAAAAAATAATATGGTTTTAACTATCTTATTCAAAGTGTTTTAAGTTGTTTTTTGGTTTGATAAAAAAATATTTTTTAAAATTTATTTGGAAAATCGAAATCGAATTTAAGAAATTTGCAGCGTCATTTCCACAAGCGGTGGATCTAAGATTTATAAAGAAGAGGTGAGAGACAGGCTCGATGATCCTCTGGCAACCAACTTTAAGTCCCGTTTTTATCGGGGTTGGAAAACCGGTGCCAATTCCTGATTCCGATATGTTGTCGGAAGAATATAAATGTAAAAGAGATGAGTATTAAAAGATTTCTTACAACTCCGGTGACCAAGGCTATCAATAGCCTTTCAACTTCCAATTTTTATTCAGGATCTGTTTTTAGCATGATGTGCTGCTGTTGCTGCTGCATCTGCTGATCATTCCTTTTTTCTATCGGCAATCATCAGCGGACGCTTCTACCGAGGGCCCTGGTATTGACGCGTTCCTGAATGCATATAATCAATCGTTTAACAAGTAAAAATCATTTAAAAATGTCAACAAAAAATCTAAAATTCGAAACACTACAACTTCATGCAGGACAAGAAGTTGATCCTACAACTGGTTCACGCGCTGTTCCAATCTATCAGACTTCCTCTTATGTTTTCAAAGACGCTGAGCATGCAGCCAATCTTTTTGGTTTGAAAGAATTCGGGAACATCTACACGCGTTTAATGAATCCAACTACCGATGTGTTTGAAAAACGCATTGCAGCACTTGAAGGAGGTGTGGCAGCGGTTGCTGTCGCATCAGGACAAGCAGCACAGTTCATCGCACTAAACAACATTCTTCAGGTCGGTGATAATTTCGTAACCAGCTCACATTTGTACGGTGGAACCTATAATCAATTCAAGGTGGCATTCAAACGTTTGGGAGTAGAGGTACGCTTTGCGGATGGAATCGATCCGGTATCCATTGAAGAACGCATCGACGCCAAAACGCGTGCGATCTATCTGGAATCTATTGGTAATCCTGAATTCAGTGTAGCAGACTTTGAAAAGATTGCGAAAATCGCTAAAACGTACGATCTTCCTTTGGTGGTAGATAATACCTTTGGAGCAGCCGGATATTTGTTCCGACCGATCGAACATGGTGCAGATGTCGTTGTCGCTTCGGCTACCAAATGGATCGGTGGACATGGTACTAGCGTCGGTGGGGTAATCGTTGACGCAGGAACCTACAATTGGGGTAATGGAAAATATCCTCAGTTTACAGAGCCATCTGAAGGTTACCATGGATTGAAGTTCTGGGATGTTTTTGGAAGCGAAGGTCCATTCGGGAATATTGCATTTGCCATTCGTGCTCGAGTAGAGGGACTAAGAGACTGGGGGCCTGCTATTTCTCCGTTTAATTCATTCTTGTTGTTACAGGGGTTGGAAACGTTATCCTTAAGAGTTCAGCGAACAGTAGATAACGCTTTGGAATTGGCCAAATGGCTTGAAAATCATCCGCAAGTGGAGTATGTGAATTATCCTGGTTTAACTTCTTCTAAGTATCACACAAATGCAACGAAATACCTGAAAAATGGATTCGGAGGTGTTTTGAGCTTTAAATTGAAAGGTGCCGTTGAAGAGGCGAACACTTTTGTAAACTCACTTGAATTGGTTTCACATCTTGCGAATGTAGGAGATGCTAAATCACTGATCATTCATCCTGCGGCGACTACGCATGAGCAATTATCAGCTGAGGAACAACGATCCACAGGTGTCGTGCCTGGCTTGTTACGTTTCTCTGTTGGTATTGAGCATGTAGATGACCTCAGATCGGATCTTCAACAAGCATTCGAAAAGGTGTATTCCAATAAAACGGTTTTGTCAGAGACTGCAAAATAATGTACAATACCGGTGGGTGAAAGCCCGCCGGTTCAATAAAATCTTAATGAGCAAGGTTAATTTATATCGTCATCAGCAAGGCTTTGAACTGGAGAGTGGTTTTGTTCTGGAGGAACTCAATATAGCTTATCATACTTATGGTAAACTGAATTCCAAAAAGGACAACGTGATCTGGGTGTGTCATGCACTTACAGCCAATAGCGATGTGTTTGATTGGTGGAAAGGAGTATTTGGTGAAAATGACCTCTTTAATCCAACGGAGCATTTCATCGTATGTGCAAACATTCTGGGATCTCATTACGGTTCGACCGGCCCGCTGAATTACCCTTCTCTTCATGAACCTTTGCTCCAGGATTTC
>CAIYQV010000386.1 GCA_903928365.1 uncultured Flavobacteriia bacterium | reverse complement strand
CACGCGTTCTGTTTTCGCCGTGATAGCTAATTGCCCATTTCCATCCGGTTGGATTTCTTCCCGCAGATACCCTTTCTTTTTTAGGTCTTCAACGAAATCATCCATCGTATAATCATCCGTTGTTAAGGAATATTCCTTATCCAGTATGTTCAGCCACTCAAGCGCTTCATCCACGTCTCCTGAAGTATGCGTGATGAGTTCACTAAAAACCTCAAACAGCTTGTCAAACGTCGATTGTTCGGGAGCTTCGAATGGTGTAAAAATATAACCTGTTTTGGGCATCTTATGCTTTTACGTTAAAACATAAAGGTATTGAAAAGGTTCCGGCCGAAAGGTGATTTGTTGAATCATCGGATTCTGAATACAAATTCAAACATGTAGCGTCAATGATGGAACTTATGTTTGTGAGTTAAATCTTGTGCCATAGCAACAAACAGCGTTCATCGTTTAGAGAATTTATGGCAAGGAGTAAAGAGCCTAAGCAATTGATCCCACTCTTTTTTTTCTTAAACCTTTTTACTATATCCTTTCATTCAATTTGAGAGAAGTAAAATTTCTCTGCAGATACATCGTCATGACGAAATAACCCAGATCCATAAAACCATTTTCATAATCCTGAGCTAGGAAACTTCCAAAGAAAAGGACAGTAAACAAGAGTAAACAGGTATGAAAGCCAAGATCGGTAAATCTCACCGAGGATTCCGATTTAAATTCTCTCTTGACCAGCGCCATGAGAAAAAAGAAAGCAGCCAGAAGCTCCAAAATCACAATGATCAAATAACTCAAAGAAAGACTTCCCGGAAATAGATTTATAAGTGTGTGCTCAAATTTTTTAACGAACCATTCCGGCGGGAGATTTCCCGTGACCTTTTGAAGACCGGTAATAGCACTAAGGCACAAATAAATAGTCAGAATAAGAATACGTTGAAACATAAATGATGAGTTAAATTCGAACACCAAGGACACACACATCGTCCACCTGGTCGTGCCATTGCTTCCAGAAATCGAATTCCGCACTTACGTTTCGTCCTGCCTCGGTTAATGAACTTGCACTTTGATCGATGAGTAAGCTTTTGAAACGATTGTATTTAAATTTTTTGCCATCCGGACCCCCAAACTGATCTGCATATCCATCACTGAACAAAACGATCACGTCCCCTTTCTCCAACTGAATGAGATGATTCCCAAAAGGCACCTTCTCTGTATGTGGACCAACAGGTTGCTTGTTCCCTTTGATCTCCTTCATTTCTCCATTCGAAATTATATACAATGGGTTATTAGCTCCTGCAAACTCAAGCTCATTCGTATCCAGATTCAAACAGCAAAGTGCCAGATCCATCCCATCTGTTACCTCTGAACTTCCTTCGTGCTTAAATGCATCCACCACCAATTCGCTCAGCTTGTCCAGGATCTCCGCCGGGCGTTGCAACCCAAATTCCCGAACAGCGCGATTCAACCCATTATTACCAACAATACTGAGAATAGCTCCAGGAACTCCATGTCCGGTACAGTCGACTACAGAAAAATAAACTTTCTGATCTATCTTTCTCACCCAATAAAAGTCTCCACTCACAATATCTTTAGGGCGATAGAAAACAAAGTGCTCTCTAAAACAGTCTGTTATGTATTCCTGGGTAGGTAAAATCGCATCCTGTAATCTTTTCGCATACTTAATGCTATCCATGATCGATCGGTTCTTGTCTTCAACCAACTCTTTTTGTCGCTCCACCAAGTCTTTTTGCTCCCTCACCTCTGTAGTACGCTCTTGAACCAATTCCTCCAATTGTACTTTCTGCCGAAGGATCCTTCTGTTGCCGAGTTTAACAATACCAATAAGTGTAAAGAAGATAAGGATTAAATAGATTCCATAGGCAATAGTGGTTCGGTACCAAGGCGGAAGAATGACAAATTTGTAGGAAGTCAAATCTGACACATTGCCAAAAATATTCCTCGCTCTTACTAAAAAGGTGTACGTTCCCTCATGAAGGTTTGTGTAACTTTTTTCCGTTTTAACACTCCAAGCAGACCAATCTTCATCTTGACCTTCCAATTTAAAACTGTATTCTGTTTTCGTTTCATCCAGATAACTTCCGGCAGCAAATTCAAAACTGATACTTTTTAAGGTGAAATGCAATTCCGGAATCTGACTTCCAGTTTGAAAAACGATTGCTCTGCCCTCCTTGTTCCTAAAGGCTCCAAAAAATATCGCACTGTCACCAACTGCGACCTTCCTAATTAAATTATGGAACGGGAGATTGTATTTTTTTTGAATTGTTGGATTGAATAACATCGCTCCATTCGGACCACCTAACCAAGTATTATCTTTTTCGTCACTATATAAGCCGTGTATAATTTCTGTATTGATCCGCGTAAAATCTTTTGAATTCCAAGTGTGGTTCGGGTCATTTTCGAAATATCCGATTTCAAACTTATTGTTCTTTAAAGACAGAACTGCCCAAAGTCTTCCCGTTCCGTCTTTCATTACCCTATGCACTCCGCATTTTTTTGGCAAGCGGTAGTCAGAAGATGGGACCAGCTTATTATTGACTATTTTGTACAACCCTTTATCGTTGCCCACGTATGGAATATCATCCACCATGGCAATAAATTCGGGACCATCTTCGGGACTTCCAACGGTTTCTTTTATATATCTGTTGCCCGATTTTCGGACATGACTCTTTATTATTCCATTTTCAATGGTACCCAACCATAATGTGCCATCCCTTTCAATAGAGATATTAAAAATGTCTTCTGAAAAGCCTATGATGTAGCCCTCATCCACAAAGGAATTCCCTGTCCAGCGTAATTTACTCAAGCCATCGTAATTCGCAACAAATACTTGGTTTGCATCCAGTGGTGATTGCACAAAATTGTATGGTCCGCATTTGGAAACTAACACTAATGGAATACTCAGATCACGAAGCATCCAAATACCATTGTTTGCAGCGATCAGCATTACCGTATCCTTACCAAAAGCCAAAGTGCGGACTCCATAGCAATCCATATTCAATCCTGGCAGTTTAACGATGCGCTCACTCGTTTTTGTAAACTTATCGTTCAAATAGTATACACCGCTCAAGGTGGCGAAATATACTTTTCCTTTGAAGCTGCAAACGCTTTCCACCCCACTGATCAGGCCGTAATTCACACCAAAGCGGCTTACCGGGGAAATCACGTCGACTTTGGATATTCCTTTATTGGTGCCAACCCAAACATTTCCCTCTTTATCCAAAAACTGGCAGTTGATATTGTTATCGATCAATCCGTTGCTGATATCCAGTTGATAGGATAAATGGAAGGATTTATCATAGATCAATAAACCATCCGAGAATGAACCGGAGGAAAAATACTGATCCATCACATTGATCGCGTTATACGTTTGTTTGAAATAGGATAATTCTACCGGAATGATGGTGCCTTCAATCGTATAATTATCAATTTGTCCTTCGGATGTTTGAATGTAGGTTCCATTGGAAAAATTCAGTATCGAATAAATCTTATTGCTTGAATTGTATCTCCGTCCATTCTTAGAGGCCACTAGCTTACTATTCACCAGCTGATATAGTCCGGTTTTATTTCTAGCCATATAAATTTTACCATTTACCTGGAAAATCCCATAAATTTCATCTCCTACGGCAGAACGAAATGTTTGAAAGTGATCGCCTGTAAATTGATACACCTCTCCCCCATAATGATAAAACACTCCTGCATTACCAGCTAACACCTTTTTTGGGGATTTTAGATCAGGAAGTTTTGAAAAATGATGCTTTAGGGAATGAAAATGCATCCTTCCGCTTTTATCTGCAAGCAGAACGCCCAGGTCCTCCTTGGCTGCGACATATACATGACCGTGTTTATCAGTGGTCAGTGAGTTCACCTCTCGTGTATCACCTTTTTTATTGAACACCTTTATCGTTCGCCAACTCACCCCATCGTATTCAAGCACACCGGATTTGTTTCCAAAATACATGACTCCCCTGCCATCCTGTGTTATCGCAAACACCTGATTATGACCATTGTATTCAGCGTTCGTGAAGTTTCGGATGTTCAGGGCGCCTTGAATGTCAATTCGTTGCGAAAGTGCCTCTGCAACAAAGAACAAGGTGCAGATAATGGTTGCGATATGTTTTCTGAAAATCATCGAACGATTATGTCTTCCAAAAATAAAAAAAGCCCCCGATTATCGAGGGCCTTAAGATCACTTTTGAATACTTATACGTTTTTGATAGCGTTGACCATCCGAGATGACCCATAGCGAATAAATACCTGATGTAAATTCACTGACATCCAATTCATATTCGTATCCGTCTGTTACTTCTCCCAATGTATTAGCTTGAACTTGTCTACCCTGACCATCCAGCAATAACAACATTACATTCGTTTCATTTCCAATGGAAATACGAACATTAAGCTGATTGCTCACCGGGTTCGGATAAACCATGATCTCGTTATTTCTTACAAGCTTTTCTAATCCGGTCACATCAATAGGCCCGGCTATTGGTTCAGTGCGGTTGGATCTGGTAGTGTTGTTATTCTCGATTTTCGTTGAAACACACGCCTGATCCAGCACAACCTCTATCAAGTAATGCAATGAGGTTGCTGTAGATGTTGGTGCTTGGTAATCACTGTAGGAATTTACATTACTCGGCAAAGAAGTAAGTTGTTGCCAACCATCAATATTATCGTATCGAAGAATATTGTACGTCGCGTAACTGAATCCTTCATAATTATCCCAGATCAAGTTGACTTCACCGCTGATACCCACATTTTGAGTAAGGTGTATGGTT
>CAIYQV010000385.1 GCA_903928365.1 uncultured Flavobacteriia bacterium | reverse complement strand
TATTTGAAAGAAATATTATCTGTTTAACATTACTGGCATCACCAGCATCAACACGTCTTCATGTTCGTTGTCTGATCCTGCTGGCATGAGTAATCCTGCACGTGAAGGTTCGCTCATTTCAAGTTTTACTTCCGGCGTATCGAGATTGTTCAACATTTCCAATAAGAAACGCGAGTTGAATCCAATCTCCATATCATCACCGTCGTAATTACAAGTCAAACGCTCATTCGCTTCATTAGAGAAATCAATGTCCTCTGCCGAAAGAGACAATTCAGAACCTGCTAAACGCAATTTTACCTGATGTGTTGTTTTGTTTGCAAAGATGGAAACTCGTTTGATCGAGCTCAAGAATTGCTGACGATCGATCGTAAGTACGTTTGGATTTTCTTTTGGAATTACTGCCTCGTAGTTAGGATATTTTCCGTCGATTAATCGACATACCAGCACGATATCATTGAATGTAAAAACGGCATTCGATTCATTGTATTCGATCTGCACTTCTTCACTTCCGTTTAAGTTGGATTTCAGCAAGTTCAACGGTTTTTTTGGGAGAATAAACGAGGAGCTACCAGTAGCTTGTGAATCCGTTCTGCGGTAACGAACCAGTTTGTGTGCGTCCGTTGCGACAAACGTAATGTCTGTTGGTGTAAATTGACAGAAGACACCACTCATTACAGGTCGTAGTTCATCGTTACCTGAAGCGAAAATGGTTTTGTTGATCGCTTTTGAAATAATATCTCCCGAAACTTTGATCGTATTGGCATTTTCGATACCCGGAGTACGCGGGTATTCTTCTCCGTTGTAACCTACCATTTTCGATTTCCCATTGTCATAAGCGATCTCTACGGAGTAGTTAGTCTTATCAACAAGGAAGGTGCAAGGTTGGTCCGGAAGGTTCTTTAATACATCCAAAAGTAATTTTGCAGGGACTGCAATTTTTCCTGACTCTTTGGCTTCGACCTCCAATGTAGTGCGCATCGTTGTTTCAAGGTCAGAAGCAGAAACTTTCAAAAGTCCGTCCTCGATTTCAAAAAGGAAATTATCAAGGATTGGCAATGAATTGCTAGTGCTCAGGACACCTGAAATACTCTGTAAATGCTTTAATAATGAAGAACTGGAAACAACAAAGTTCATGATTCGGAAAATTTACCCCAAAGCTAGTGAAAGCACCCCGAAAGCAGAAAGCACTTTATTCGATTTTTTAAGCAGTTATCAACAAATTTGAGTAATCAGTTCGCCGGAAGATTGGCCGGTGATTTCTTTCGCTTTGTAATATCCATTGGGAAGTAAACATGTCCCATGATCAGCGGATTGAAAACAAAATACTGACATTTTACCACCTGGCCATTTGGAAGTTCACACCAGAACTTGTTCACGTCCATGCTGACGACATCACCAAAATCATTTATTTGCATGTCTGCCGATTTGATCCGGAACATACGCAGTTTGGTCGTTTTGCCTCCTTTTTCCGATAACTTGAGTGTTGCGAAAGGCATCGAGTGCTTCAGACTATCCAATTGTCGTTTGTTCAACTCAAAATTAGCAAGTTCGAAATGGACTTTCTTGTAGGTATTCAGGTAACGGTAGATCATCGCAGTGTCGACGTTCTTTAATAATTTTCCTTGCTGGAAAACTCTTAGATCTTTTCCTTTCTGAATCACACTGAAGCTCAACACAGGGTCGTCAAAATAATTGACCTCCACCTTCTCGATACGCTCTCTTGGCACTGCAAAAATACGTGTGCACATCCACTTGCGTCTGTCGGCGAAGAAGCGCGGATCTATGATGCCGTTCAAGCCCTTGATCTTCATCATGACAGGCTTGTCACTTTTCCCAAATTCGTATGAGTCCAGCAACATCATTTGGCCATAATGGTCTTGTGCTGCAGGGCCGATATACCATGTTTTTGTCCATTCGCCTTCCTGAAAGATCTCAACCTTGATATGTTGTGAGACCATCAGTTTTTTAAATTGTTCCTGAGAATTCTCTGGTAAATAACCTTTGAATTCAATGTTTTTAAAGGCGTCCAGAATGAAATGAACGTTTTCCTGAGTCACACAGGTGCCTTCTTCATCTGTCCATTCACTGCCGTTTTTGATTAGTGTGATCTTGTTGGAGAAGGCATCGGTGATCGTAATTTTGTTAACCGTAGTGGTGTCATCAATGCTGAATTCGATCAGTTCCGTATCAGATTTTCCTTTTTGTTTCATTAATCCGGAAGCATACCATCCAAGAAGGGCAAGTATGCACACAGATACGATGAGTATGATGAGTCTTTTCATTTAGCGGATCTTGGCGTAACGACGTTTCCTGATATAAGCCATGGTTATAGCAAATAATAGCACAACAACGATTGGAACAAGCAAATTGATGATCTTGTAGAAGCTTGCATGTGCTTTTACCTTTTCCTGGTCAATGGCGTGAATGTCTATCTGGCGGCTGCGGATATCCAAAACGGAATTATCTCCCATCATGTAATCTGCAAGGTTCTGGAAGAATTCCTGATTGCCGAAATATAGAGGAATACCCAATTGAGCCAAATCCTTATCCATTCGCAGGTCATTGAATTCGTTCGGGCGATACATGAATCCTTTACCATCTCTCGCAGGCATGGAATCATAGGAATTTTCAATGAATCGACCATTTCCAATCAGGAATACTTTACCCTCCTTCGAGCTTTTTTCTTTGTACTTAGCAATAGGGTTGTTGGCAAACTCCTCAACGATTCTGTTTTTAAAGTGTGAATCAAAGAATCCTTCTGCCAGTCCCGCAAGACAGCGTTGGTTTACCTCATCCTCAGGATTGGCAACGAGTTCAGGATTTTTTCCATAGTTTAACGGCATAGCCAAATTGACCAATGGTGCCAAACCAGTCACATTTGAGTTAGTAGAGGAAGTAAGTACCGGAGTAAGTGCATTTTTGCTGTTGCCAACAAACTGGATCTCGCTGGTGAAATCAAGAGAAACAGGTTCCAGATTTCGCGAAATAGGATGTTTTGTCGGAGTTGCCATGACATGGAAAAACCATGGGATCAGAGATTGCTTCGCAAACGGAACTGCTTTTGGTGCACACCGCGCATCCACAATGTAATTGTCATTGAGTTTAAGTCCGTAATCGAATAACATGCGTTCCAATCCGGTTTCATTACGTACCGTATGTGTCATTCCTTTTGTATTGAGGGAATCCTCGTTTAAATAAAGGGCATCAAGGAAACACATTAAGCGTCCACCGCGCATGACAAACTGATCAATCACATAGAGTTCTTTATCTGAAAATCGCTTGCGAGGTCGGGCAATCACCAGTCCATCTACATTTTCAAGTGCTGCAATCGAATCATTGATCGTAACATCAGCAATGGCAAAATACGGTGCGATCAATGCACGAGCTCTTTGTGTTTGTGCGTAGGTTAATTCACCATGCCCCTGAAGAAAGGCGATGCGCGGTTTACTTTTCGCCGTTGCTCTGCGAAGCGAACTGATCAGAATGTACTCTAAGTTGTTGATCGAATTCTCAATCATATCCGTCAAACCATCAATACTGTATGGTTTTCCCGGAGGTGTTCCCGGCATGAACTGTATGTTTTGTACGGTGGAACCTTCATAGTCGATCACTGCGCCAGGCCAGATCATCATCTGACTTTGCGCACCATCCTTCATGTATACCACGTCCATCGGGATGATTCCATTCCCTTTTGCATAAATACTTTCAAACAAGGCCTGTTGTTCGCCTTCCGTTCCCACATTTGGGTCAATGAATTGGTATTCAATGCGGTCGCCTGCGTATTCTTTGAACTCTTTTAACTTGTCCTCCAACGTGTTTCTGAAGTGTTTCAGTTCTGCAGGAAGGTTTCCTTCCATGTAGATCTTGATATTGACACGGTTATCAAAATTGTTTTTGTTTTCCAGGAATTCGATCGTTCCGTCAGACAAAGAATAACGTTTGTCCTCAGTCATATCTATCCGCTTGTATAGCAAGGATGCGATGATATTTACAAGCACGATTCCGGCAATGAATACAGCCAGAAATGTCCAGTTGAATAATCCTCTTGTCAATTTTTTTTCTGCCATGATCTATTTCTTTAACGTTTTGATCACTGTAAGGGCTGCTACCTGAAAAATGAAAATGATAGACACGAAAAATACCAGATCGCTGGTTACGATCACTCCTTTCATAATGGAATCATAGTGAAAAGATAAACTGACATATTGCATCACTGTATCTGCTTTACCTAGCAGGACATACGATCCAAGCAAAGTGAAACCGGAGTAGAAAATGAAGCAGAGAAATACGCCTACTATAAATGCCACGATCTGATTGTTCGTTAAAGAAGATGCAAATACACCTATAGAAACAAATACAGCCCCCAATAACAGAAGTCCTAAATAGGAAGTGATTGTTGCGCCATCATCCAGAATTCCGACCGGTGCACCTAAATAATGCATGGAAATGTAATAAATTAGGGTAGGGACAAGTGAAATAAAAACGAGCGTCACACCGGCCAGATATTTCGCGAGCAAAATATTCAGATCGGATATCGGTCGGGTGAAAAGCAGTTCGATCGTGCCCGTTCTGCGTTCCTCTGCGATCATACGCATCGTAATGGCAGGGATTAGGATCATGAGAATAAAAGGTGAAATCGTGAAGAAAGGTACCAGGCTGGATTCACTTCCTTCCAGAAGATTCACATATAGGTATTTGTTGTTTGGCATCAGCCAGTGAAGTAATCCCGAGGCGATGAGGTAGATCAAGATAAAAATGTATCCGATGATCGAGCTCAAAAAACTCTTGATCTCTTTGAAGTACAATGCCCTCATTTGTGTTTGCTTGTTTGTTGCCGCAAAATTAAGATTTGTTTTTGTTTAGATGAAAGACATCAATACAAAAGACATCAAGACTGTATTTCTGCGAGATTTATAATTTTTTTTAAGACAGATGAGTCATTTAAAGAATTCGAAACATCCACCATTCAATCCAAAATCCTCTTGAAGAAAGACAAAGTCCGATGTGGATTTATTGTTTCGCAGGCTGAGGCTCTCGAAGCCTGCGATCTGTAAAACAAAAAGCTCCGCCATTTGGCGAAGCTTTTCAGAATTAATTGAGAAATATATCGTTATGCTAACTTCACATTCACTGCATTCAATCCTTTTCTTCCTTCTTCAATTTCGAATTCTACTTCGTCATTTTCCTTTACTTTGTCAACCAAACCGGAAACGTGTACAAAGTACTCTTTTCTTGAATCTTCTTCGATAATAAATCCGAAACCTTTGGTTTCATTGAAGAATTTAACTGTTCCTTTACTCATTGTAAAAATTATTAATTGCAGCAAAGTTAAGGTAATAAACCGAAGAACAAGGGTTTTTAAGAATTTTAAGCGTTAAATCCATCAAAATAGGTTTCAACACTCCATGCTTCGGGTTTGGAAGCAAACCATGGTTTAATCGTTGGCCAGATTTTTCCAAACGTTTCAGATGTCCGATAATTTTCCAAATCTTGCGGCCCGCGCCAATGGCTGTAGGTCATAATGACACAGGGGTCGTCCATTCCTTGTAGTAATTTCATTCCCTCGCAACCCGGAAAAGTATTGACTTGTTCCTTGATGTCATCGAAAAAGGTGAGAAAGTCGTTTACCTTGTCTTCCTGAAAAGTAAGTTTTACGATTCTGATCAACATTAGAAAAGTGATTCGAGGGTAGTACGTGAACCTCTTGGTGTAAATTCAATTCGTATGACGTCACCAAGTCTGATCCCAAAAAGGCGATCTGCACCACCATTGGAACCATTCGCTCCCCGGTTAATGGCAATTTCTAATAAACCATTCTGATTAAAGATGGCCACCTTTTCTCCGGGAGGTACCGCATTATAAGTGGATGAGATCTCATCAATGTGGTAGTCCTTATTGCGGTAGTAAATTGTGAATGGGGAGTCCTGACCAAAACGTTCAAACAGAGAGGAATGCACATTGGTGATCAGGTTACCATAATTGTCGATGTGTATCACATTGCCTTTGATGAGGTTTGGTTCGATAACGGCAGTTAATGCAAACGCTTTTTTAAATGAACCAAACGGAGAGCAGAAGTCCTCGATCGCATCTCCTTTTAAGATTCTGCATGCGGCCGGAATCAGCATGTTCTTGGTAGGGAATTTAAATAAGGAAGGATTCGATAAAACGTCATCCATGCGATAGAATCCATCGTGCGTTTCTTCTTTCAGAAAGGAACCAAAAAAACCATTGTCATTACTGATAATGTATTGATCTCTGAACTTCATGATGGAAGGGAAAGAGCCTTCTGAACCACTGAAATTGATCATTGGTTCGGTATCAACACCGATTACATGTACTGTTCCTAAAGGAAAATCATCAATGCAAGAATTAAGGAAGAATGCTGCTTCTGCTGTATCGAAAGGTTTTACGCTGTGCGAAATATCCATGATCCGTGCATCCGGACAAAGGCGAAGAATGGTTCCTTTCAGCGATGCCACATAGTGGTCGCGTTCTCCCATATCTGTTGTCAATGTTATGATCTGCATCTTGCCGAAAAGCCTGAATGAGAAGCGGAATATTTTCCTAATTTTGGCTCAAAAATAAGTTTAATCGGGGAGATTTCTCAAACCTCCTTTAAATAAATCAGTTTGCCGGAAAAAAGGATCGAAATAACGGGTGTGAACCCAGCTGAGTTGTTCGGAGTGAACAATAAGAATCTGAAGCATATCAAAAGTTTTTTCCCAAAACTCATGATCAATTCGCGTGACAATATCTTGAATGTAAGCGGAGAAGAAGAACTGATCGATGAGTTTGAGCGCAAACTCCAACTGATTTTAAAGCATTATCACAAATTCAACGCTCTTACAGAGAATAACATCGATAACCTGATGTTGGCGGATGGTGACCGCATGATCTCCACCGACGATGGATCCGAAACCCTTGTTCACGGCAATGGTGGTGCAAAGATCAAGGCAAGAACAGTCAATCAGAAAAAACTGGTTCAGTCCGTTCAGGATAACGATATGGTGTTTGCCGTGGGTCCTGCAGGTACCGGAAAGACCTATACGGCCGTTGCCTTAGCAGTAAGGGCTTTGAAAGCAAAAGAAGTAAAGCGGATTGTTCTTACACGCCCTGCAGTAGAAGCCGGAGAAAATCTTGGTTTTCTTCCCGGAGATCTCAAAGAGAAGCTGGATCCTTATCTGATGCCTCTTTATGATGCGCTGAGAGATATGATCCCACCTGAAAAATTGGCGGACATGATCGAATTTGGGATCATTGAGATCGCACCTCTGGCATTTATGCGTGGACGAACACTGGATAAAGCTTTTGTGATCCTCGATGAGGCACAGAATACGACGACGATGCAGATGAAAATGTTTCTGACGCGTATGGGGATGACAGCTAAATTTGTGATCACAGGAGATATGTCTCAGGTAGACTTACCCGGCAGACAGCGTTCAGGATTAGCATATGCTCTGGATGTGCTGAAGGAGGTGGAAGGAATCGGAGTGGTGCGATTAGGACAGAGTGATGTGATTCGTCACAGTCTTGTTAAGAAGATCATTGAGGCATTTGATAAAATAGAATTAGAGGAGAAATTGGCTAAGGCAGATCGAGAAACGGCTGCCGATACATTCAAAACACGTAAGAAAAGAAACGAATAACATGAGCAACGCAATTACAAAGTCAGATTTTCATTTTCCGGGACAACAAAAAGTATACAAGGGAAAGGTACGTGATGTTTACACGCTCGAGAACGACATTCTTGTCATGGTAGCATCCGATCGAATTTCGGCTTTTGATCACATTCTTCCGAAAGGAATTCCTCACAAAGGGCAGGTATTGAACCAAGTAGCAACCATGTTCCTCGATGCAACGAAAGATATTGTTCCCAACTGGTTGATTGCTACGCCTGATCCTTCGGTGGCGATTGGGTATGCGTGTGAACCAGTCCGCGTAGAAATGGTGATTCGTGGATATCTTGCAGGACATTCCGCTCGTGAGTACAAAGCTGGCAAACGAATGCTTTGTGGTGTGGCGCTTCCTGAAGGGATGAAGGAGAACGATCGTTTTCCTGAGCCGATTATTACACCGGCAACTAAAGCAGAGGAAGGACACGACGAAGACATCTCGCGAGAAGACATCCTGTCAAAAGGAATTGTGCCCGAAGAGATCTATGTGCAAATGGAAAAATACACGCGCGCTTTATTTCAACGTGGAACTGAGATGGCGGCTGAGCGCGGACTTATTTTAGTGGACACCAAATACGAGTTTGGAATCCGAAATGGGGAGGTGATTCTGATCGATGAGATTCATACGCCGGATTCTTCCCGTTATTTTTATGCGGAAGGTTATCAGGAAAGACAAGATAATGGTGAAGCCCAAAAGCAGTTGTCCAAGGAATTTGTTCGTCAATGGTTGATCGAGAACGGTTTCCAAGGATTGGAAGGGCAACAGATGCCAGTCATGCCGGATGAATTTGTTCAAATAGTAACGGAAAGATACATTGAGTTGTATGAACGCATCACTGGAAAATCATTCGAACCTGCTGATACTTCCAATATTGAAGGTCGTATTGCAACAAATGTGGCAGCATTCTTAAAGAAACTTTAGGTCTTGGGTGCAACGCTCGTTATTGGTGCCAGTGAGAAACCAGATCGCTATGCCAACAAAGCAGTGAGGATGTTACGCGTGCATGGACATGATGTTGTTGCATACGGCAACCGTACAGGAAACATTGATGACGTTGAGATTCAAACGGAATGGAACACCACATGGACGCCTGACACGGTAACATTATATATCAACTCTAAGATTCAGGAACAGTACGTTGATCCAATTATTGCTCTTAAGCCGCGCCGCGTAATCTTCAATCCAGGAACGGAAAATCCATCCTTTGAACAATTATTGAGACAATCATCCATCGAAGTGGAAGAGGCTTGCACGCTGGTTATGCTTTCGACTGGGCAGTATTGATTTGATTAGAGAAGGCATGAAGCGCAGGATTGTCCCTTCGGTCAACTCAGAGCAGGCGCCGGTGCCGAAGGCAGGTTCCTTGCAAAAGGGAAGAGGGTTTTGCTACTTTTGACCTCAAAAGTAGGGTAAAGGAAACCCTAAATCTGCCCCAAATATACTCACAGCCTATTCCTCACCTATAGGGCTCTTAATTCTATACGTTTTCCTCAACGGACGTTGTCGGTTGTTATGGATATTTAGGCCCTATGGGCCTGTATTTTTTTTGAAACAAAAAGAGCCCGGATTTCTCCGGGCCCCACACATCTCCACTTTTTAAGAGTTAAAAAGACCTTTATTTAATATCGATCTTTTTAGCCGCTTTGGAAGCTTCGATGCGCTTTTTGGCAACTTCCAGATGAAGTATGCCATCCTTGTAGGTGGCTTCGATTTTATTTTCGTTAGCTGATTCCGGTAAACTGAAGGATCTTGTGAAAGCAGCATAGCTAAATTCTCTTCTTCGGTAATTCCCTTCTTCTCTTTTTTCTTCGGATGACTCTTGCTTCTCTGAAGAGATGGTAAGGATGGTATCCTTCAACTCGATCCTGAAATCATCCTTTTTTAATCCCGGTGCGGCAAGTTGTATTTCAAATGCCGTCGGTGTTTCCTCAATATTTACTGATGGAAGGGTTGCGCCAAATGGCATTAAAATACGATCATTCCAATTCAACAAATCCCGATTGAAAAAGTCATCGGACATTAGGTCTAGTGCAGGAAGTAAGGTTGGTGACGGAAACATGCCGTCTCTTCTCAAAAGTGTACTCATCTTTTTAAAGTTTATTTAGTTTTTTATTGAACTCTTGGCGAAGGTAGATGGAGAACCAAGGCCGTTACAACTTTCTTCAGTTGAAGGAACATTCTCTTCTGTTAAAGCGGAGTCTTTTAAGGTGAAATGTTACCTTCTTCAGTCATTGTCCCGTTCGCAATGTGTATTTTTACACCGTTTTTAAAACTGCAACAGAATGGAGAAATTTTCAAGAGCCTTTTTTTCCATGAAAATGATGACAGTAGCGCTGTTTGTGTTCCTTGCAGCTATTGCTTGGGCTACTTTTCTAGAGTCCAATCACGATATTCAGACGGCAAAGATCATCGTTTACAATGCCCTTTGGTTTGAGATTCTGCTTTTGTACCTTGCCATGAACCTAATTGCGAATATGTTCAGGTATCGCATGTTACAGCGAGAGAAAATAGCACTGCTAACATTCCACATGGCATTTTTGGTTATCCTAATCGGTGCGGCCATCACACGATTTTTTGGATTTGAGGGACTCATGATCATACGTGAAGGAGAGCGTTCGAATTTCATCTATTCTGCAGACCCGCATATCTGGTTTAAGATCAATGATGGGAAAATGCAATTCACCTATGCTGAAAAGCAGTTCATGTCTGAGGAAACAAATAATGACTTTTCTTCAGAGGTTAAATTCCCTGGACACACGACACCTATTTCCATCGAATATGTCGATTTCCAAAAGAAAATGATCGATTCGGTTGTCATTAATGACTCTATCCAAGGCGTGGCTATCGAATTGATTACCGAAGGAATGCGTTCCAATTATCTGTCTGAGGGAGATTTTCTGATGTCGGGTGATGTAGCTGTTTCTTTTGAGAAAAAGGATGCGATGCCGGGAGTTCATATTTTTAAAGATGGTGCTCGAATCATGATCAAATCCAAGGAACAGATGCGTTGGTTACCTATGGTTGAAATGCGTAAAGCGAGACAATCCGGTCAGGACGTTCCTGATTCTCTTTTTAAAAAGGTTCCATCTGACTCAGCTGTATTATTTCAAACGACAACACTCTATCAGGTAGGAGGACAACAGTTGGTGCTAAAACGCAAAGTAGATCATGCGAAAAGGATGCTGCTTCCTTCGGGTAAAAGAAATGTAGGATCGGATTACCTGACCCTTAAAATAACGGATGGAGATACTTCACGCACTGTGACCTTGCAAGGAGGAATCGGTGAAATCCCTGAAACAGAAGTTTTTTCATTTAACGGACTGACCTATGAAATGGAGTATGGGTCCACTAGGATTGATCTGCCTTTTTATGTAGGTTGCAAGGATTTTAGATTGGAAAGATATCCCGGATCCGAGACTGCTTCCTCTTTTGAAAGTGACGTAACGGTGACAGATCTGGAGCGTAAGGTCAACAAAGAACAGACCATCTTTATGAACCATGTAATGGATTACCGTGGTTACCGTTTCTTCCAATCGAGCTATGATCTGGACAATCCGGTTACTCCTCAGAATGAAGAAGGAACTCGTTTGAGTGTGAATCACGATTGGTGGGGCACCAATGTGACGTATCTCGGGTACTTGCTGCTAGCTGTTGGTATGATCTTGTCGTTATTTGCACCGATCGGGAGGTTCAGAGATCTAAATTCAAAATTGAAAAAGCTGCGGAAAAAAAGGGAAGCGCTGACATCCACTATATTATTCGTTTTATCCCTGCTGCCTTTAGGAACGTATGCTCAAGGTCACAGTCATGAAGAGAAACCGGTTTACAGGGTAATATCCGATGAACATTCTGATCAGCTATCATCTTTATTAGTTCAGGATTTTCAGGGAAGGATCATTCCTGTACATACTCTTTGCGATCAACTTTTAAGAAAGATACACAGAAGCAATACCTATGATTCGCGCAACGCAGTGCAAACGATCATGAGTATGCACATGTACCCGCAGCATTGGATGACAGAGAAAGTGATTCAGGTGCCATCGAATCTTCGCGAACCGCTAAAATTAAAGGAGTTCGTTTCTTACACCGATCTTGTGGATAAGAGTGGCCAATTTAAATGGATCTCAGATTACAATAAAGCTCACCGTAAACTGGAGTCCAAACGAGATGAGTACGATAAAAAGCTAATCAAGCTGGTCGAAAAATTTGAGGTGGTACAAGCCATTTTTAACTGGCAATACATGAAGATCATACCAGTGAAAGGCGAACCGAATAATACGTGGTTTGTACCACTTTCCATGGAACTTCGCCAACTGGATACCACTTCTTCCATCATTGCCTTGAAATACATCACAGCACTTGATGACGCAGCTAAAACAAGTAAATACGGTCAGGCGGAAGATTTGCTGAATGATCTTAAGAGATTCCAGCGTATAGCGGGGGAGAAGGTAGTCCCATCAGAGACAAAGGTCAATTTGGAAGTGAGTTACAATAAGATGGGAATTTTTAAAAATACCTATCGCAGTTATTTGTCATTGGGACTCATCCTTTTGATCATCTTCTTTGTGCGAGTATTTAAAAAGCCTACGGAAAATGCCAATAAGATTTTTAAATGGCTTGCGCTATCAGTGTCCTTTCTGATCGTTTTCATCTTTGTCTATCATGGAATCGGTTTAGGTTTCCGCTGGTATATCTCCGGTCATGAACCCTGGAGTAATGGTTACGAAGCAGTTATATTTATCTCATGGATAACGACTCTAGCCGGAATCATCTTCTCTCGTAAAAATCCGGTGGTATTAGCGGGAACTGCGATACTGGCATCCATGATGATCTTTGTGACGGAAATGAACCTGCTAGATCCTGAGATCACTCCTCTGCAGCCGGTATTAAAATCATATTGGCTGATGATTCACGTCGCTGTCATTACAAGTAGTTATGGCTTCCTTGGTTTAGCAGCTATTCTCGGATTGATCAATTTGAATCTTTACATTTTTAAGAATCAGAAAAACAGTCAGCTCGTACAACTGAATATCAATGAATTAACCTATGTGTCAGAAATGACGATGACCATAGGACTATTCATGTTGACCATCGGAACATTTCTTGGCGGGATTTGGGCAAATGAATCATGGGGGCGCTATTGGGGCTGGGATCCGAAAGAAACATGGGCGCTTGTTTCCGTGCTGGTATACGCCGTGATTTTGCACTTGAGGTTCATTCCGGCATTGAGCGGAAAATTCGTATTCAATTTGGTGAGTCTTTGGGGCTATTCTGCCATCCTGTTTACATTTTTTGGTGTCAACTTTTACCTGGTAGGTTTACACTCATATGCTCAAGGGGAAGGGTTGGCAGAATTGCCTCTTTGGTTGGTCATCACAGTGCTGCTATTTTTCATTCATACTTTGGTCGCTTTCTGGCGAGACCGATCTTTTCGTATATCATCAAAACTTAATTCAATCGAAAAAGATGTCTGAAAATAAACT
Organism: uncultured Flavobacteriia bacterium; assembly: GCA_903928365.1. Classification (GTDB taxonomy): domain Bacteria; phylum Bacteroidota; class Bacteroidia; order Flavobacteriales_D; family Crocinitomicaceae; genus M0103. The sequence continues at coordinate 18,767 of CAIYQV010000385.1, read as the reverse complement.
TGATATTCTCGCTTTTGGTGTGCATCCGGATGACGTGGAGCTTTCCTGTGCGGGAACTCTGATGAAACACATTGCTCAGGGCAAAAAAATAGGGATCATTGATCTTACTCAAGGGGAATTAGGTTCAAGAGGTACTGCTCATACCAGAATGGAGGAAGCCAATGCAGCTTCGTTAGTTATGGGAGTTTCTTTGAGGAATAACCTTAAGATGGCTGATGGATTTTTTGAAGTTAATGAAAAGAATAAGCGTCTGATCATTGAACAAATCAGAAAATACCAACCTGAAATTGTATTGTGTAATGCAATTAGCGACAGACATCCTGATCATGGAAGGGCAGCGATGTTAGTTTCGGAGGCTTGTTTTTTATCTGGATTGGTCAAGGTGGAAACGGAAGTGGACGGTATGCAGCAAAAAGCTTTTCGCCCTAAGTCGGTGTATCATTACATACAGGATGTATTTATCAAACCTGATTTTGTCGTGGATGTGACTGAATTTGTTGATCGCAAGATCGAGGCGATCAGGGCGTACAAAACGCAATTTTACGATCCAAATTCGAAGGAACCTCAAACACCGATTTCCGGAAAGGAATTCTTTGATTTTGTGAAAGGAAGAATGATGCAATTCGGCCGGCCGATAGGAGTGGAGTTTGCAGAAGGCTTTACGGTGGAACGTGAACCAGGTGTCAATAATCTTTTTGATTTACGTTGATCAGGAAATTTGGTAAAGAATTAATTCTTTGTCATTCCAGCTAAAAGAACCTGTTGATTTCCCAAAAAGAAATTTACTTATTGGAGCATCCTGGCCGATACAGAATACATTCGTGCCCTCGAAATTTAGTTGACCGATTCCGACGGAGATAAAAAAGTAGCCCATGTTGGATTCGATCAAAGCACCAAAAGATGCAGATGTGACATTTATCGACGTGTCTATTTTTAATACTAAATTCAATTGCGATCTGACTGTTTGTAGCTGCCCAAGCACTCGCTCTTGCTCCAGTTGATTCATTGCTCTGCCAGTTTCGTGTTTATCTCCTGCTGTACTCTTCGTATCTCCAGCTACATCCTCTCTGAGTACTTCCAATTCTTTTAATAGATGAGCTTCGCGTTGACGCAACTCATTTAACAGGTAGTGATGTAGGGTGATTTTATCCAAGTGAATTGTACGTTGAGATCAATTGATCGAGAATAGGTTGTCTACCAAATTGCAAGGCGTGTTCCCGGATGATCTGACGCTGGAAGGACTTTCCATTAATCAATTTCTCCATTTCAAGAGCAAGGCTGAGAGGATCATTACCCTGAACCGTCAAGCCCAAATGAGCTTCCATAGCTGAAGCGATTCCAACGGGTGTTGAAATAACAGGAATGCCGCAAGACCAAGCCTCTGCTATTACGATTGAAAAGGTTTCATAGCGAGAGAACATCACCATTGCATGACTTTGATTGTAAAATGGCACAAGTTCTTCATGGCTACATGGCCCTTCAAATGAAACGTATCTGTGCAGTTTTAGCCGGTTAACTTCTTCCTGCAGATCATTGTACGGTTCGTCGCTGACAATAGTAAGATGGAACTTTTCGTATCCCTTTGCACAAAGCAAGTCCACCGCTTCAATGATTCCCCCTGGATTTTTAAGCTCAGGATCGAGGGTGGAGACGTGAAGAAATCGTATGGGTTCATCATCCGGAATTCCTATTGGAGCAAATAGTTTTGTATCAATGGGGTTGCCTATTACCCGGATTTTGTGCTCTTTGAAATAAGACGACATATCTTTTCGCTGAAATTCAGAAACGGCTATGAGTTGGTCTATGGAACGTTTTGTAATTGATGCGATCATTCGTTCCTTAAAATGCCATTTTTTGAACCTTTCAGGTCTGAAATAGGAACCATGTTCTGTCACAACCAACGGGCAATTAAAATAGGCTTTCGCTTTACTGAATAAATGTCCCTTCGGCAGAATGCAATGACCGTGTATCAGATCCGGTTGCTCAACCATTTTAAGTCCTGTCATGAAGGCTTTGTCCAATGCACGTTTGCGACCCAGAATGGAACTCTTCTTCGGGTAGTAAACAATGATCTCATGCAACTGACCATGATTCTTTTCGATGATTTCCTGCTCTGTTATTTCTTCGTCTACACCAACGTAAAGTACGGTTACCTGAAATTTTTCAGAAAGTAATCGAGCTTGTTGTTGAACGAAATTTCCTAGGAATGGAGCTGTTCGGTTGGGGTACCAGGAACTCAGTACCAGAATCTTTGCATATGATTCGGTTGGTTGAGTCAAAACATCAGTTTTTTGTCAAAATACCTTTCAGGATTTCGATTACCTGATCTATTTCTTTCCTAGTTGTAAACTTCGAAAATGAAAATCGAACATTCGGTCTGTTGATATCAGCTTGAATGCCACTTAATACATGAGATGGGCTCGTAGCTCCGGAAGAACAGGCAGAACCACCACTGGCTGCCACTCCTTTTAGATCAAGTGTAAATAAGAGCATTCCTGAACCACTGAAAGGAGGGAAACTTACATTCAATACGGTGTAAAGCGATTTTTCCGGACTCGTCTCTCCATGGAAGGAAATGTCGGAGAAGCTGGTTGTCAATTGTTCTATGAAATACGATTTGATTCCTTGAATATGTGTCTGATGTGCAACCAATTCGGCGTAAGCAAGATCCACTGCTTTCGCTAGTCCGCAAATCCCGGCTACATTTTCTGTTCCGCCACGCTGACCTCTTTCCTGAGCACCTCCATGGATGAACGGTCCGACTTTTAGTCGTCGATTTACGTAAAGGAATCCGGTCCCTTTTGGTCCGTGAAATTTGTGTGCAGCGCAGGTCAGGAAATCGGCATCCAGTTCTTTCAGGTCATATGCGAAATGCCCAATTCCCTGAACGGTATCGGAATGAAAATAGGCATCATGTTTTTTGCAAATACGAACCACGTCCTGTAAAGGAAGTAACGTTCCTATCTCATTATTAGCATGCATTAGGCTCACGAGCGAGGGCTTGTTTTGAGACAAGAGTTCTTCCAGATGCGATAAGTCAACATTTCCTTTAGTATCAACGCGCACAAAATCAATAGTCACTCCGAGTTCAGATCTAATCGCATCAGCTGTATGTCCTACTGCGTGATGTTCAATTTGACTGGTAATGATACGCTTTACACCTAAATGATGCACGGCAGTATACATCGCCATATTATCTGCTTCCGTTCCACCGGAGGTGAAGATCAATTCGGAAGGTTGGCAGTTAAACCATTTTGCAATACTTCTTCGCGATGTTTCGATCAATGCTTTTGCATCTCTGCCATATGCATGTGATGATGAGGGATTACCGAACTGTTCCTTTAACACACCGGAAATAACATCTACCACTTCTGGATCAAGTGCGGTGGTAGCAGCATTGTCAAGATATATACGCATTCCGCAAAGATAGAAAATCGATCTGAAGCGGAATGCGTGTAAACGATACCTCGATGTTTTTTATATTCAGCGGGAAGTAAGGTCTTTTATGGCTTTTCTTACCTCCTTAATGTTCTTCTCAAAGGATTGCACAAGGTCCAGTTCTTTTTTGTGTTGCTCTGATCGCGTTTCTGAGTCATTCGTTTGACCTTTAGTCAGTAGTTTGTCGATGATCTTTTCCTCATTTCGAATAGAATGAGCAATATTATTGGCATTGTTTTCCTGAATTTCCAATTGGTTTTGAAGTCGCTCCAGTTCTTTGAGATCCTTTTCCTTTTGAATTTCTTTTGAGACATCGGTTAGTCGGTTCTTCAAGATACGGATCTCATCTTTGTAGAAATCCATTTTACTGATTAGTTCGTTATTGTCCTGATGTTCTTTGTTGAGGGTGGTGAATTTTTCCATGATGTTTTTTGAAACAAAAATCGCCACATACACTATTATTTTTGGGGACGATCGTGTCACTTTTAGTTGTTTTTTGTCAATCTCATCAATATTGTCAGATCAGTAAAATGGAAGGATTTTATTTTGTTTCGAGGTCAGCTGTTTGAAATTGACATTCTCATTAACTTTACTGCAATCTTTAAAAATGTCGGAAGGATCTCACAAACGTCTCACGTGTGCTAGTTGTGAAGCTAGAATTGCAAACCCCTTTGGATATTGCACAGACTCAGAGGTTGAAGGGATAGATAAAGATAAGTCATGCAATATTTACAAAAAGAATCAGGCGATCTTCACTGAGGGGAGTTATCCAAGAGGGGTTTTTTGTATAAATAGGGGGAAGGCTAAGATTTTTGCTCGAGGAGACGGAGGTAAAGAACAGATTATTCATATTGCTAAGGAGGGTGAGTTTATTGGTTTCAGAGCTATGTTGAGCGAAGAACCTTATCGTGTTTCTGCCTCTGCTCTTGAAGATTGTGCTATTTGCTTTATTCTCAAAAATGATTTTGTTAAGCTCATTGATTCAAATACCGAATTTCGAGACACAATCATTCGTGATCTATCCAGAGAATTGGGAGATCGTGCCGTTTTTATAACAAGTTTAGCGCAGAAATCTGTTAGAGAACGTCTAGCTATATCATTGTTAGTATTAAACAAGATTTATGCTCCTGATTATATTAATCTGACGCGTGAAGATTTAGCAAATTTTGTAGGCACGGCGACAGAAACGTTGATACGTTTGCTAAAGGAGTTTAAAGAGGAGTCTCTGGTAAGAAATTATGGGAGAAAACTTGAAATAATCGATCTAGAAGGTTTGGAGCGAATTGCAGGAAAATAATGATTCTGTGCCTTTAAATAATGACAATTTTAGTTGTTTTAAAATTGTTTCCGTCTAGTACAATATAGTAAGTGCCTGGAACAAGACTGTTTGAAGGTATTAGAATGCTGTTTGTCTTTGGCTGATCTGAAAATACAATTCTTCCTAGTTGGTCTAATATATTGAAAGAGCAGTTTGCATTGGGTAATATGAGGCGGATTTCATCAGTTTCCCTTGCAGGTACAGGAGATATATTTACTTCTTCAGCATGGCTTTCTCCCAGTCCAAGATAACCTTCTTTCAATCGCACCAAACCTTCTGAATAGGTTCCGATCCATAGATTACCGCTGGAGTCTTTACTTAAAGCAAGAATTTGGTTGTCAGGTAAAAGAGAATTAGTTTTGGTGTAATTCCTCCAATCATTATTGTTGGTTCGAATTACAAGTCCGCTAAGGTGTGTGCCGATAAAGAAATTTTGATCCTTGTCGAGAATCATACATTTTAAGCTATTTGATGGTAAGGGTGAATTGGCCACATTGAATACCATCCAGGTCAGGTTGCCTACATCGGTAAAAAATCCCTGAGCAGCAGATGCAAACCAAGGATTACCCAGGTTATCCACCTGTACGGACAAATTTGTGTTATCCGGCACCCCATTTTGTAATAAGGTGTAGTTGGTTAAAACACTATTTTGTATGTAGTAAACACCTCCATTGATCGTAGCTACGTACATCATTCCATTTTTACCTTGTCGGATCGATGTAATATTGTTTGAAAGAATTCCACTGTTTGCTATGGTCCAGTTTTGCCATTGTGAACCATCAAATAATGACAAGCCTTCTATGGTGCCAATCCATATCCGATCAGTAGAATCGACGGTGATTGCTCGGATAAAATCACAAGGGATATCTGAATTGGCTGTATTATATTGAGTCCAGTTCGCCCCGTCAAATTTAAAGAGGCCACCTAGCGTTGTTCCGATCCATATGTTATTTTGACTATCCGAGTCAATAGCACGAATACTGTTATCTGTTAGACCTGAATTAGCCTTATTGAAAATTTGCCACACTCCGTTGCTGAGCTTAGCCAGACCCCAATCTGTTCCTACCCATACATTATTCTCTTGATCTGTTTCCAGGCATCGAATCGTATTGTTTGGGAGAAGCGAATTGCTTTCATTGAAGATCTCCCATTCCGCGGTGAGTTGTCCGTAAACAAAACTTCCGCTACTAAGAAGCAGCGGAAGCATAACATGTTTTAAATAATTCAAAATCATTCGATCACAATACGTTGTGTATAGTTTTTACCTTCAAAAAGAATATTGAAAAGGTAAACTCCCTTTGCAAAGGAACGCCCATCTACACTGATTTTATTCAATCCCTCCTGATGGTTAATTTGTTGACCGAATACTTTTTGTCCGATAAGATTCAGTATTTCCACTTGCATTTCTCCAGCGTGCTCAGTGTTAAACTGAACAGTGAACTGTCCGTTGTTCGGATTCGGCGCCACTTTTAAAGATCGCTGGAAAGGAATATTCTCACCAATTCCTGCACAACTTTGTACCACCGCATTTACAGGTACAAGTTCGCTTGCACAAGTACTGTTAGAGGTTAATATTTCCCAGTCATAGAAGAAATAGTAATAAGAAGCTCCTGCTGACGCACCGGTGATTTCTAAAACGCCCGGCAGATCGTAAGGATAGATAGCGCTGTTGTTGTTACGGTATAATCCTGTTGTCGTAATAGATTTTCCAACTAGTCTGAGGTTGGAGTCCTGAGGAACGGAGAAATTCAAATCAACTCTGCTGGCTCCTGTCGGAACAGTTGCAGTCATTGTAGATAAGGCTAATCCATTTTTATCCTGTAGTTCGATGGTCACATTCCCCGCAGATTGGGAATATAGCAAGACAGATTTCAGAGTAAAAGGCGTTCTGCTGTTAAAAATCTCATATTGATCTGAGGTCACGTATCCACCACCACCAATACCATTTGTATGTGGTTCCGCGTTTAATGAGTCATTGAACGAATCAGTATTTGATGCGAAATAAGTGGTAGTGCTTGTCAGGTTAGGAGTGACAAACGTATTTCCGGATCCTACCAGGATTCCTGTAGAGTCGTACCATGATACCGTTCCGCTTGCATTTGCAGTTAAAGTCAAAGTTCCTGAAACGCAAATGGTGTCACCAGTTAGTGCGGGAAGAGTTGGTGCTACAACGTTGACGTCAAAAGGCTCTGAGGTAGATGTCCCACAATAGTTAGTTACGGAACAAGTATAAGATCCCGGTTGATCCACCAAGATGGATTGAGAAGTTTCACCATTTGACCATAAGAAGGATGTTCCTGCAGTCGCCGTTAGGGTAATAGATTCACCTGAACAAAGGTTGTGTGAGTTATCTGAAGAGATCGTTGGTTGTGCACCTGATCCTGCAGGACTTTGCTGAGTAAGTGTAACAGGTACGGCAGTGAAATTATTGTCATCTCGTTCTTCTAAGAAAATGTTATTTCTGTCAGCTTCAAGTACGATGTAGTAATCTCCATTGCAAGTGTTAGCCGGTATATTGATCCACATTCCATCGAGGTGTTTACCGTAAACATCCAACCAACCGGAAGAAATCCCTTGTTCTACCACCGAGCAACTGTAGTTTCCTCCGCCTAGTCCCCAATTTGGGAAATCGACGTTGTACAAGGCATTTCCGCCCATGTAAACCGTATTCTCATCTCTGCAGTGACCGTCATATACTGTTCCGGAACTTCCGCACTGACCATAGTCCATTAAACAAAAGCCAATTTTTGCTCCCGTACCAACAATTGGCCAATTTAGTGGATTGGGATCCGATGTTTGAATGCGCAACGTCATTACGGCCCAGTCGTCTACGTGATTGTGCCCGTGAGAAGGGTGATAAGTTACACTTCCTGCATAGCGATCAATATATGACATGGCGTTGCCGTCTTTTTTATAGATCCTTTGGGTAATTAGTTGTTTGGGATTTAAATAGCCATTCGGACAGGTAAATTGACCACTGGAAGGCACATTGAAAATAGTGTCATTCCCACACAGGAATGTTCGATTTCCATTATCATCCTGTCCGCGAACCGTAAAGGCTCCGTGACCAATATTTGGGGTAGAACCCGTGACGCGCAACCTTCCATCATCCGGTCCCTGACCTGAGAAGTTCGTCCCGGCATTAGATTGTGGGTACTCAATAAATCCACCATTACTGATTCCTTTCCAGGAGGCTGTAATGTCAGGTAGTAATAAACAGTTCGAAGTGCCATCTTCACAAACACATGAGGTGGCATTGGTAGTGGTACATTGTGCATTTGTTTGAAAGGCAGCAAGCACAAGCGCTGCGGAAATGTAGAAATTTTTCATTCACAAGTATTTAGCATGGAGTCCTAAGTTACAACATTTTTTAAAGTATGACGCAAGTCATTTTATTTTGGTTGAACTTATATTAATTTCGTATAAATTTTAACAAAAGTCATGTTGTCGAAAGGATCAAAGATGTACAGTGTTTTCAAGTTCAGATGTCCCAGATGTCAGGAAGGAGAATTCTTTGTTTCACATCCTTACGATCTTTCTAAAATGGGAGATATCCATGAGCATTGCTCTGAATGCGGATTGAAATATGCCAAAGAACCGGGGTTTTATTACGGTGCTATGTACGTCGCTTATGCAATTGGCGTGGCACTTTTTGTCACTTTATGGACCTCGTTCAATTTGTTTTTGCCTTGGGTAACCATTGGAGTCCAGATTTTTGTCATTGTGGCAGCAACCATTGTACTTTCACCACTCGTTTATGCACTTTCAAAGATTATTTGGGCAAATATGTTTATTTCATATGATAAGAATGCCCGCGAACTTCACAAAAACGATAGTAGATAATTGACCTTGGGACAAGGCGTTTTCGCTCTTTAAAATTGATTAATTTAGCGCCCAAATTCAAGAAAAAATGTCCGAAATTTTAGTTGTTACTGGGCTGCCGCGTTCAGGTACTTCCCTGATGATGCAATTGATCAACAAAGCCGGTATCGAAATCTTATCTGATGGTTTAAGAAAGAGCGATGTGAGCAATCCGGAAGGGTATTATGAGTATGAACCTGTGAAGGGAATCGTCAAGGATAACAGTTTTTTAAAGGATGCTTCGGGAAAGGCTGTTAAAATAGTGGCTCCTCTACCGATGTTTATGGACAAGGCACTGAAATACAAGGTGATATTCATGCGTCGCGAAATGAATGAAGTACTTCGCTCACAGGAAGTGATGCTGAATAAAGATCAATCTGCCGAAAGAGAAAAATTCAGGACGATATTTCAGGGCCATTTGGACAAGACCTATCAGTTCCTCAATACAAATAACATCCCTTATCTGGATGTGAATTATGCAGAATTAGTGAATGCACCGGGGAGTATTCTACCAACATGGAAGGATTTTGTTGGGACAGATGCTGCACTGGAAGAATTAATGAATGTTGTTAAACCGGATCTCTACAGAAACAAATGAGTAAGCAACCTGAAAAAAAAGAATTTAAAGTCACACATGAAGGATCACTTGGTGTTTTGGCACTGGGAGCAGTGGGATTAAAATTATGGCGTCAGGCCGTTGAAGAGAACAAGAAGGCGAAGAAATCAAAGGCGGATAATGGGAAAGGCAAGAAGTAAGAAGGTATTGGTGATCGGTTGGGATGCTGCCGACTGGAAAGTGATTGAGCCTTTGATGCAGGAAGGTAAAATGCCAGCTTTGAAAAGATTAATGGAGAGTGGTGTGTATGGGAGGATTCAGACGCTTGACCCGCCCTTGTCACCTATGCTTTGGACTTCTATCGCAACAGGATTCAGAGCCGATATTCATGGAATAGATGGATTCGTGGAACCTCTGCCTGATGGAACAGGCTTGAGACCGGTTACTTCCACATCTAGAAAAGTGAAAGCCATCTGGAATATACTTAATCAGGAAGGAAAGAAAAGCAATGTGGTTGCCTGGTGGCCAAGTAATCCTGTTGAACCAATCAACGGTGTGATGGTTTCGAATCTGTATCAGGTTCCTACCAAGCCAATTGATGAGGAATGGCCAATGATGGATGGAACGATACATCCAAAAGAAATGGAAGAAGAGCTGAAACAGTTTCGAGTGCACCCTTTGGAGATCACATTGAAGATGGCTGTCCAGTTTATTCCAAATCTTGCCACGAACAAGGAGCTGAGAAAAGAGAAATTAACCTTTGGAATGATGAAGGTGCTCGCGAATGCAGCCAGTGTGCACGCGGCTTCTACTCATTTAATGGAAAATACGGAATGGGATTTCATGGCTGTTTACCACGATGCGATTGACCACTTCTGTCATTTGGCAATGAAATACCATCCACCGTATCGTCCGGAGATCCCTGAAGAAGATTACAATAATTACAAGGAGATCGTTGAATCGGGATACCGTTTTCATGATATGATGTTGGATAGAACGCTCGATTTGATCGATGAAGATACGACGGTCATTCTATTATCAGATCACGGATTTCATTCAGATCACCAACGTCCGTTATATATTCCGAAAGAGCCTTCCGGGCCTGCGTTTGAACATAGTCCCTATGGGATTGTAGTGATGAGTGGACCAGGTATTAAAAAAGGCGGTATGGAGATCAGTGGTTCGAGCGTCATTGATATTACGCCTACATTGCTTGCTCTCTATGGTTTACCGGTAGGAAAAGACATGGAAGGCAAGGTGCTTTATCAAGCATTTGAAGATACAACGGCAGTCGATTTTATTGAGAGTTGGGAGAAAGTGGATGGTGATTCCGGAATGCATGATAAAAATGTACAGGAAGATCCTTGGGCTGCTCAGGAAGCGTTGAAGCAACTTGTTGAGTTAGGCTACATCGATCCCATGGATGATGATATTGCAGAACAAGTAGTTAAGGCGAGAAGAGAAAGCGATTATTACATTGCCAGAAATATGATTGATGGCGGTAGAGTGAAGCCGGCATTGGAAATCCTTGAACGTATTTTTGAAGAAAGCAAGATCTCTCGCTATGGTCAGCGTTTAGTTTATGCCTACTTAAGTCAGGGTCAGTATCAGCAGTGTCAGAATTTGATCGAAGAACTCAGAACGATAGAAAAACAAGAGCTGAAGCGGATCAAAGAAGAGAAGAAAAATGCCAAGGATGAACAGGATAAGGATTTAGGTGAATTGCATCCGGTACTTTGGGATGAGAATGTCGAAGAACCTATGTATTTGGATTATTTACAAGGGCTCTTGTACTTGGCAATGAACAAACCTTGGTTGGCTTTGCCTTTACTCGAAAAAGTACAAAAGAAAAATAACACCAATGCAGATGTACCTTTTAACATAGGTAAGATTCTGAATCAAAGAAAAAAATACCAGATGGCTGAAAAGTACTTCATTAAGTCGCTGGCTATCGATGATAGAAATGCCCGAACACACTATGGACTTGGGCTGTCCTATCTGAGACGCAATAAATTGGAACTGGCCTTGGATGAATTGCTTACTAGTGTGAATTTAAATTTTTATGTACCCGGATTCCATTATCATTTAGGAGAAACATTAGTCCGGCTTGAAGATTTTGAAAATGCAGCACAGGCGTTTGAAGTTGCTATTCGTTTTATGCCTGGTATGACAAAGGCGCACCAATGGTTGCACGATATTTATAAGAACAAACTCCATTTACCGGAGAAGGCCGAAGAGCATGAATTGTTTATTCAAAAAAACATTCGAGGCGAAATGGTTATTGTTACCGGTTTGCCTAAGTCGGGAGCGGCTAAAGTGTTGAACATGCTTGAAAATGGTGGGCAGGAAGTTTTATTCGGAAAATTGGATCAGGAAGAGGATGTGTTGATAGGTGGGGAGGAAAATCTGGATATGATTCGCCGCCTTTCAACAGATGAGCAATTCAAAGCTGATTCAAGAGATAAGGCTGCCAAGGTGTTCATTCAGCATTTATCAAATCTTCCAGCTGATTTAAATTACAAAGTGATTCGTGTAATCAGGCCTATCGATGACATCATTTTTGATCAGAAGAAGGTGGTCCAGAAATTGAAAAAACAAGAACTTCCAATGGATATTGTAGCAAAATTGGAGGCAAGGTTAAATCTGTTCAATGAATGGACGCGCTCAAGACCTAATATATGGGTACTCGATCTGGAATACAACGACTTGGTTGAACATCCGTTGGATTGTGCAGGAGTGATTTCAACTTTTCTCGGGAAAGATCTTGACGTAAAAGAGATGGAAAAAGCTTTTGAAAAATAAAATGAGGTGTTAAATTTTATCAGATCAGAAATAATTCTTAACTTGGCGGAAAATATTTTACTATGGCAGAAAAAACTACTAAAAAATTAGATCTTGGAAAGTACACAGCTGTTGCTGGAGCGGTTATCGCTGCTGGTTCTGTGAACTCTCAAATCGTTTACACGGATGTGAATCCGGATGCAGTTGTTGATGTGAATACACCATTTGACATCGATTTCAACACAGATGCAACTGTTGACGCATCTTTTGCAGTTGTGAATCAGGCTGGTTCAGCAACGTTTACATCAAGCGGTCAGGTTATCGACTACACATACGATGTGAATTTCGCGCTTGTTGCTGCTGCTAACGTTCTTGGTGCTTCAGCAAGTAGTTCATTCGCAGTTACTGCGTTGAACAACGGTGATGCTATCGGCGCTGCTGCTCAGTTTGGTGCTGCTTCTTCAGGTTCAGTGCTTGGAGGATACGGTCCAGTTGCTATTCCTGCATTCTCTTACTCTTTCAACTTCACTGCTGGTAATTTCCTTGGTACAGTAGATAAGTTTGTAGGTACGAAATTCACTGCTGGTGCAAACACGCATTACGGATGGGTTCGTGTAGATGTTGCTGCAGACGCTACAACAATCACGATCAAAGATTACGCTTTCAATGCTACTGCTAACGGAACAATCAACGCTGGTCAAATGGCTGGTTTGGAGAACTTCGCGGTAGATAACAAAGTAACGATCAAAACTACCTTGGATGAGGCAATGATCAATGTAACTCCGGATTTGATCGGTGGTTCATTGGTGATCACTGATATGGCTGGTAAAGAAGTTAAGTCTGCTCTTATCAACGATATCAACGCTAAAATCTCTTACACAGGTTTGAATACAGGTGTTTACTTCGTTGAAGCACGTTTCGAATCAGGATCTGTGAACAAGAAAGTTTACGTGAAGTAATTAGAATTCTTCAAATGAAAGGCGATCCAATGGGTCGCCTTTTTTGTTTGCTACAATTTGAATCACAAAAAAAGGAAGGCAAATGGCCTTCCTTTATATTCTGTATGATTTTAGGTATTAATTCGTCCTTCCGGGATAAACTTTCAAAGCTTCAGTGAGACACACAACCGCTTTCTTCAATGCATCCTGATTTAAGACGTAAGCAATTCGTGCTTCATCATTTCCAGCTCCTTTAGTAGAGTAGAAGCCATTTGCAGGTGCCATCATGACAGTCTGACCTTCAAAGGAAAACTCTTCAAGCAACCATTGGCAAAATTTCTCCGCGTCATCCACAGGAAATTTAGCCACACAATAGAATGCGCCGCTTGGTTTAGGACAATAAACTCCAGGAATCGTATTCAATCCATCTACCATGATATTTCTACGCTGTACGTACTCAGCAACGACATTATCAAAATAAGATTGAGGTGTATTTAACGCTGCCTCTGATGCGATCTGATCAACTGTTGGAGGAGAAAGTCGCGCCTGACCAAATTTCAAAGCTGCAGCCATGACCTCTTTGTTTTTTGTAATCATGGCTCCAATACGTGCTCCACACATGGAGTAACGTTTAGATACAGAATCGATCATGATGACATTATTCTCAATTCCTTCCAGGTTCATTACTGAAAATGGAATGGCGCCATCGTAGCAAAACTCACGGTATACTTCGTCCGCAAATAGAAACAGGTCATGTTTCTTGACGATATCACGTAATTGCTCCAATTCACTTTTTGAATAGAGGTAACCTGTTGGATTTCCTGGGTTACAGATGACGATTGCTTTCGTTTTAGACGTGATCTTTTTCTCAATCTCCTCCACAGGCGGAAGAGCGAATCCATTTTCTATATGTGCTGTAACAGGTACAACATTAATTCCTGCAGTTACAGCAAATCCATTGTAGTTAGCATAGAAAGGTTCAGGAATGATCACTTCATCTCCCGGATTACAGGTGGTCATGAAACCAAAGATCAGTGCCTCAGAACCTCCAGTAGTAATGAGAATATCTTCAGCATTGACATTGATTCCGGTTTTCTGATAATAGGCTGCCAATCCATTGCGGTAGCTCTCAAATCCAGCGGAGTGACTATACTCGATCACCTTTCGATCCATGTTCTTGATCGCATCCAATGCAACCTGCGGAGTTTCAATGTCCGGTTGACCGATGTTCAAATGGTAAACGATCTTCCCTTCTTTTTTTGCTTTTTCGGCATAAGGAACAAGCTTTCTGATCGGAGAGGCAGGCATATCAATGGCCTTCTGTGCTATCTTTGGCATATCTGTTAAATTTTAGGCAGTAAAGTTAAATCAATTGTTGGAAAGGAATGTCGGTTCGTTCAAAATTACCATGTGTACTTCGTTTCATTCTTTGTGGTCTGGTGCTGTTTTCATGCACGACGAATGCTGGTGTTAAGAAATCCATTTCAGATGTGGAGTCAAAGAATGTCCTTGATGAAGTGAAGCGGAACAGATCTAAAGAGAACGTGACGGATGAATTGGCCAAGTACGGCTTGACGGATGTTACTCAGCTGGATTCTTCCATATGGTTTGATATCAAATATTTCAGTTCAGATAATTTTATGCATCAACGCTTGTATCAATCGATTAATCGCCCCTTTTTACAAAAGGATGTAGCTGTGAGATTGGTTCAGTGCAGTAGGTTCCTTCGATCGATAGATACGTCTTTACATTTATTGATCTACGATGCTGTAAGACCTGTTGCAGTTCAAAAAAAGATGTGGGAAGCTCTTGATTCAATACCGCCCAGAGAAAGGGTGAAATTTGTTTCCAATCCAAAGAACAAGAGTTTACATAATTATGGTGCGGCAATAGATTTGACGATCTGTCGATCAGACCGAACACCATTGGATATGGGCGCTGGTTTTGATGATATACGGTTGATTGCGTATCCTTCTCATGAGGCTCAATTTCTTGCCTCGGGTGAACTGACCAAGGAGCAATGGAATCATCGTCAGCTTTTGAGAAAAGTGATGCGCTCACAAAAATTCAGAAATCTACCAACGGAGTGGTGGCACTTCAATGCCTGTCCCCGATGGGAGGCACGGTCCAAATACCTTTTACTTGAAAAAGAGCCGCTTACTCAATGATGAGGGTTTGTTTGTAAACGATCCCGGTCTGCTCATCTTTAATAAAAACAATATACTGACCATTACTGAGGTCCGTAACTTGCAGCACACCTGCTCCATTCAAAGTGGTCGAACGAAGTTTTTTGCCATTCACATCTGTGATCCAAACCGTTGCTTTAGCAATATCAGGTAAAGAAACATTTACCAGATCTGATGCTGGATTTGGATAGAGTGACAGAATGTTTGAAGCTGTCAAAGAATTGATTTCAGCAAGGAAGTTCACGTCATGAACGTTTGTGCCAACTGCGTTGATAATCCAGTTGTCCGGATCAATGGCTGATACACCGGTAACTATTCCAACGGAAGGAATGACTATGTTCTCGCTATTGCTGGAAATGGAAAAGCGAATCGTGGTATCTGCCATTCCCTGACGTGAGAATTTGATCTCGATCGGATTGGTGAACAACGGAGTAACAGAAGGCATGCTCACCGTATGATTGATCTGAAGGTGTAACGTGTTTCCAACGCTGTTCCATTTGGTGGAGTAGGTTGGATATCCTTCGCCGAAATACCATTCATTGAACAAATTATTCATGTCAAGTCCACTTGCTGTTTCAAGTACATTTTTCACATCGAGTCCTTTGGTTACGCTGTCTTTGAATTGCTGTTGGTAATTCTGCAATGCGCCGAAGAATTGAGTGTCGTTGTTCAATACAAATCGCATGGTATGTATGATTGCAGAACCTTTATTATAGGTAAGTCGACCGCTAAAAATCCGATTTTCGTTCAAGCTATCAAGCACCCATACACTTCCTCCCGCTTGTGTCATCACATTATCATGGATGTCCAACATGTTTTGCGCGGCTTCAGCAGGATATAAGTTTTCGAGCATGAGTTGCTCGCTGTAAGAAGCAAACCCTTCGTTTACCCAAATATCTGCCCATGAAGCGCAGGTCACATGATCACCAAACCATTGATGTGCAAGTTCGTGTGATGTCAGACTTTTTTCAAAGAATCCCTGAGATGTCATCGTTTGATGTTCCATTCCACCTGAGATAGGTGCCATGCAGTGTCCGTACTTTTCATCTGCAAAAGGATAGGGTCCATATAAATCGGCATACAACTCCAGAAAAGCAGCTGTTTCGTCAATATCCGCCTGGAAATTCGGAAGCGTTTGGGGATTATTGTAAATATAATTCTGAATTAATACTGGTGACGCTGAACCTGCAGGATTCGCATATACGTTATATTCAACATATTCAGCTACCGCGACAGATATCAAATAATAATCAATGACATGGCGGTGTTTCCATTCGTAACGGTTTGTGCCATTTCCGAGGTCTGTCACATTCGCAAGAAGACCATTTGAACCCGCTTTGCAGTTGGCAGGAACAGTGATCCAGACATCACAACTATCTGCTTTGTCTGCAAGTGATTGTTTGCAAGGCCACCATTCATACGCTGAAAAAGGTTGAGATAGAGACCATGTAACTTGATTTCCCCAGGAAGGAGAACTTTGATTGGTCATACCCGAACCGCCTAATGGATTCGTAGCTGCAGTTGGGGGAGTTCCGTTATAATCAATAGCAATAACAAAAGATTGACCAGTCGTCGCATTCACCGGAGCTTTTATTGCTGATAGATTACGATTATATAGCACTGGATTGCCATTCACTCTGATTTCAGTTACAGTAAATGTTTGAAAAAGTTCGAATAAAGCTGAATCAAGATTCTCTTTGGCTATCGCATGTATTTCAACCGTTCCTGCAATGTCTGTGGATAGGTTGTCCATATTTACGTCAAGAAAATAGTAATGTACATTGTATCGTTCTGATTCAGCAATTTGACTTACAGAGAGTGTATTGCTCTTCAGTTGGTGATTTTTGAAGGCATCTTTCTTGTAGCAATGCGTGCTGTTCTCATTCTGCGCAGTCACAAACTGACTGATGAGTAAACTTTCGAGGAGAATAATCTGGGTTAAGATGGTTTTCATGGCTTAAAAATAAGATTTAAAGTCAGCGTATGTTCTTTTCGTTTATAAAACGTATGAAATGGAATCCACGTGGGGCATAACCTTCATTATAAAAGAATTTGTGCGCCTTGAAGTTGTACGTGTATGAATCCAGTGACATCATGTTACAGTTATATTCCTGCGCCTTTAGGGATAGATAATCAAAGAAAGCCTTTCCAACGCCTTTGGAACGTATCTTTTCGCTTACGACTAAATTATCGATCTCCAGATAACGACCGCACCATAATTTGGTTCCTATCCAGTATCCTGCAATGCCGACGCATTTTCCATTGTCAAATGCAGCAAGTTGACCGTAATGATTGTTTTGAAGCATCTCATCCAGGTCCTTCTCATACATTTCGAAAGTTAACGAAGGATAGAGCTCCTGCATGACTTCCAGTTGGTCAAGCATCTCTTGTTTGGTCTGTAATTCTTTGAGTTCGATCATTTCTTCTTTAAAACCAATTCTTCATAAAAAAGTTCGTAGATCCTGCGGTATTCGTCATACCACGAGTAACTTTCCTTAAATCCATGGGCCTCTACAGGAAACACCGCTAACTCCCAGTTTTCTTTGTGTAATTCAATAAACCGTTGACTTAGTCGTACGACATCTTGAAACTGTACATTGTCATCTACCATTCCGTGTAGCATGAGCAATTTTCCTTGTAAGTTTTCTGCAAAATAGATGGGAGAACTCTTTCTGTAAGCTTCCGGATCTGTTTCTGGATAATTCAGAATGTTACTCGTATACTCATGATTGTAATGTGCCCAGTCAGTGACGGATCGCAATGCGGCACCGCATGGAAATTCCCCCGGGGTACTGAGCATTCCCATGAGGGTTATGAATCCACCGTAAGATCCACCATAAATACCAACTCGATTAGAATCAATAGACAATGATTTTACAAGATAATCTTTGCCATCCAGATGATCCTGAAGATCACGACCTCCCATATAGCGATAGATGGCAGTGCGGTAATCTCGGCCATATCCCTCACTTGCTCTGTAATCAATATCAAGAACTGTAAATCCATTATCGACCAAAAGATTGTGAAACATATATTCCCGATAGTAATTGCTCCAGTAATTGTGGGCATTCTGAAGGTATCCTGCTCCGTGAACAAAAATAACTGCTGATTTATTCTTAACTGTTTTTTCAGGTTCATAAAGTCGCGCATAAACATCTGTGCTGTCTGATCCTTTGTAGGTGATCACTTGTGGCTCTCGCCATAAATAACTATTGAATTCCTGTGAAGTAGAAAAGGTCAATCTATTCTTTTTGGTGTTAATTGCATTCAACGCGGTGTAAAGCTCCCATGGGGCGTTTTTATAAGAATATCTGACGGCCAGCGTTTTTTCATCGGGAGACATGGAAACATCATGGTATCCGGCTGAGGTTAAAACAGGGCTTATCTTTTTGGTTGTGATTTCCAGTTTTAAAAAATCGCGGTTCCCAGGATGGGAGCGATTTGTGTTGAGATAGAAGTATTTTCCGTCTTTTGAGAGCACCACGCCGTGAACTTCCCATTTTCCTTCAGTTATTGGAAATGTTCGCTGGATAGTTTTGATGAGAGGTGATGTGTTGTGCAGGTAAAGATGAGAGTACCCTGTCTTTTCTGATTGAAAATAAATGGTCTGGTCATCGTGAAGCCACCCCAGCGTACCTTCTTCGGTATTCCAACTGGAAATCCCTGGGCCACCTATCCATGCTTCATCG
>CAIYQV010000384.1 GCA_903928365.1 uncultured Flavobacteriia bacterium | reverse complement strand
TTTTGAGGGTGGGAGAGTAAGTCGACGCCGCTTTTATAAGAATCCCGATCATGCAAATGGTCGGGATTTTTTGTTTTATACCACCCACCAAACGGATATGATTGAAATATTATTTCAATGCAGCCTGTTTCAGATTGATTCTATTAATGGATTACAGAAAGTTAAACTTAGCTGTAACAGTCTTAATGTAACTAAGTCAGTATAAAGAGTTACAAATGACCTATTTATATACAATGGAATAGTAACTAAAACGTCTTCTTAAACTCACTTGGAGTTAAGCCAGTAGATTTTTTGAAAGCACTGTTGAAAGACGATTTGGAATGGAACCCAGCCATGTTGCCGATGGTTTCAAGCGTGAAATGATCATTGGATGGGTCATTTAGCAGGGATTTGGCGTAATTGATCCGGTAGTCGTTAATGAAGCTGAAGAAATTTTGTTTAAACGACTCATTCAAAAAAGCGGAGAGGTATTTCTCATTCGTATCAGCCATTCGCGCAAGCTGGTGTAAGGTCAGTTTGGAATCAAGAAATGGTCGTTCATGATCCATTAAATTGCTCAGACGATTTTCTAACTCTTCGAAATAGATTGGTTTGTTTTCGATTTGATTGCTTTCAATAGAGGTGTGAGACTGTGCATAAGTCAGCCTATAGCCCTGAAACGATAAAAACAAGGTGTAACCGATCAAATAGATTTTGACAGACCCCACAAAAATAGTTTCTCCGGTAAGTTGCATCCCGATGAACAGAAGGAGAAAAGCACCGTAACCAAAAACGATTAGCGCAGTATCTCTTGTATATTTTTTAACCTGTTCAGGATCATGTGAAGCTTTGTTACTTCTTTTAAATAAGCGAATACATAGTACCAAGTAATAGATCGTAAGGATAGGGAAAAGGAACAAGTAAGCAATGAAATTGGAATAGGTCATTACCTCAGTGATGATATTGATCGTGTATGTTTCAAAATCATTTCCAAAGGTTAAGTAGGCAAAGGCAAACAGATTGATCGCAAGAAGAGAAAGTGCAAGCAGATAACTTTTCCTATGAATTGCTTTATCAATGTTCAAATGTATCACCAGGAAATTATAAAGCGTCGGAGGAATAGCCACAATCAACACATAGAAAAGCAGTGATAAAAGGTTCTGAATAGTTATTGGTATGAAATTCTGCGGATCTGTTACCGTGTAAACGGATACAATGGTAGCCGAGAAAAGGAAAAGGTAGAGAGCAAAGAGTCTTGATGCCATCGTTCCACTTTTCAGACCGAGAAAAAGCAGATAGATCGATCCCAGGAAGGAAGTGAGTACTGAAAGACCAAGAAGCAGCGTCAAGAGCATCTTTTATACAATGTAATACCTCACAAGTATATGTATTAATTCGCGGAATCCGTACATCAATTGCCCGAAATCACTGAGTGTAACGAGTAATTTGGCAGTCTAAAAACTAACGTTTTTAATCTACTACAAATCGATAATATCAAAGTTTAGCACGCATGAGACCGAGGATTTTTAATTGCTTCATTTTCCTTTTTCTATCGACATATTTAGTTGCTCAAGGCAGTGACGCATTCAGTGCAAGCGCACCGAATATTCTGTTCAATCCAAACTCGGGAGATTTGACTTCGGCGACTAAAGAACTTGGTTGTACCTATGGAGCGTACATGGAAAATAATGGCGTCACTGCCTTCTCCGACAACTTCATGCACCATTGTCAATATATAAACGCAGCTTGCACTACAACGCCTGCTTCCAATCAAGCCAACAAAACAGATTACATCGATCTTTGGTATCAGGTAGTACTTCCGACGGGAACTACCCAAATGACACTCTTATTGTCAGGTATACCTTCAGGTCAACAAGTAGCGGTTATGTTATATACTTCTACAGGCCCAACTTCAACAGCAAATTCAACGAATGTCGTTACAACTGCAACAATAGACGGAAATGCCAATCGAGGAGGAGCATTTTACAACGCAACTACTAACTCACATACGATTACTAGTTTAATCGCCGGTGGAACTTATTTTGTTCGCGTAATGGGAGCATTCGCCTCTACAAGCACGGCGAGTACATGTAATTCGATTCCACATCCTTCTTTCACAATAGAAGCACAAGCCCCTCAAGCCAATGACATTTGTTCCACAGCGATCAATATTACTACCAATAATGGTGGTACAGTTCATACCGGAAACTACACTGCTGCCTTATCTGATGCCTCGGATGAGTGGACAGATTGTACGTTGGGTTCTAAAACGGCAGCGAAAGATCTGTGGTACCAGTTCAATTATCCTACCGCAACAGCAGGAACGGTTTTTCTATCGGAATTA
>CAIYQV010000383.1 GCA_903928365.1 uncultured Flavobacteriia bacterium | reverse complement strand
AAGAGTTGTTCCACCTGATGCATCTGCATACCACTGGATAGCTGTTCCTGTTGCGGTAAGATTAGCGATTGTTGCCGAATTACAGAATGTTTGTGCAACTGTTGCTGTTGGGGCCAATGTAGCACAAGTGCCATTTAATCTAGCCACTCTAACTCTAGAGTTATTATTTAAAGCTTGGAATTGTCCTCCTGCCATAATTTTTCCATCGCTTTGCATGTCCAATGTGAAAACAACGTTATTGAATCCTGTAGTTGGGCTGAATCCAGAATCCAAGGTTCCATCCGTATTCAGACGAGCTATTCGATTTCTTGTAGTTCCATTGTAAGTAGTAAATTGACCACCCACGATAATTTGGCCATCTGTCTGTTGTTCAATTGCATAAACTCGGTTATTAAATCCTGTTCCTGCAGAAAAAGTCTCATCGATACTACCATCTGAATTGAGTCGTATAATACGGTTCGTTGTAGACCCATTGTAAGTTGTAAAATCACCCCCTATAAGTATCCTACCATCTGACTGAATCGAGATCGCACGTACATAATTATTAAATGCTGTTCCAACTTGAAAACTTGGGTCGATAGTACCATTTGAATTCAGTCTGGCAATATAATTTTGTGATGTTCCATCGAATGTAGTAAACTGACCTCCCACCAATATTTTTCCGTCTAATTGAATTGCGGTTGTCAGAACTAACGAACCAAATCCTGAACCAATTGTAAATGTTGGATCAACACTCCCATCTGAATTCAATCTGGCCAAGCGTGCACTTGAATTTCCGTTTGCAGTAAGCAACCACCCGCCAACAATAATTTTTCCATCGCTTTGAATTGAGATTGTACGAACACTTCCATCAAATCCAGTTCCTATATTGAAACTCGCATCAATTGTACCATCTGAATTTAATCGTACAAGGCGATTGGTTGATGTCCCATTAAAGGAGAAGAAATTCCCGCCAACGAGAATTTTACCATCTGATTGAATTGCACATGAATATGTTACATCACTGAATAAGGTTCCATTCCCCCCAAATCCTGAACCTGTATTGAAAGAACCGTCAATAGTGCCATCCTCATTTAATCTAACGATGTAATTCACAATACTCCCATTAAAGTCGTTAAACAAACCTGTAACAATAGTTTTATTGTCACTCTGTGAACAGACACATTGCACATCACCATTGGCCCCATTACCAGGATTGAAAGTGAGGTCTGTACTCCCTGGCTGGGCAGTTGTTGTTTGTATAGATAAGAGTGTTAGAAAAAGGATAAAAAATGTTCTAAAGTGTCTATTTATCTTCATCGGGTTCCTTATAAATTTTCCGCAAAGATGAACCAACCCTGCCAAACATCCTTGTATCACTTTGTGAACGGCTCTTGTGAGTTTGTAAACAGCAAAATCCCCCTCCGGAGACATCGCTCTCGGAGGGGGATTTAACCTATGAAAAAACTACTTTTACTGTTTAATAAACTTCACTGTTTGTCCTTCTGATGTGCGCAGATAATAAACACCTGTTGCAAATTGCGTTGCGTCAAGAACAGTTTCTCCTTCCAATTTCAATGTGGCAATGACTGTGCCGTTGGCAGCACTGACCAACGCATTAGTTGGTTGTGAAACCGTGATCATCAATAGTCCACTTGTCGGGTTCGGCTGAATATTTAACATTTCGACCTTATCCTCTTCCAGACCAACAATTGTGATCGAAACACAGGCGCTCGTATCGGAACATCCGTTTGCAGTGATCACCACCGCGTAATTTCCGTTTTGTACAGGGGTAAACGTCTGGGCCGTTGCACCGTTGATCGCCGCATTGTTATCATCACAATCGATCCACTGGTAAGTTGCGCCTGTAGCAGCTGCTGTTAATGTCGATCCGTTCAGGTTGACACCATTAGAGAAAGTTATAATGTCCACCGTTACAACAAACTGATTTTGACTTTCACATCCATCCACTGTTTGTGTGGCCTGATAAGCAAATCCATCAACCAAAGCATCACCCGGATTGAGCGGAGTTGTTCCTCCTCCAATCAATGGATTGTACCACTGGATGTTCTGACCGTTAGCCTGCAGATCCGAAACAGTACCGGAGAAACAGAAGATTTGTGCTGAGGGACCAGTAGGAGAAGGAGTATTGATTACTGTAATTGTTTGTGATGTTGATGCCTGACAACCATTCGCATCGGTAACTGTAACTGTATACGTTGTTGTTGAGGAAGGTGTGACGATTTGAGTATCACCTGATATTCCAAGAGTGCCAACCCAAACGTAAGAAGAGCCTCCACTCGCAGTCAATGTAGCTACCCCACCCTGACAGATTGATGGAGTTGTTGTCGTGATAACGGCTGTTGGCAGTGCCAGCACCGTTAGTACTGCAACCTGTGAGCTAAATGTACCGCAGCTTCCACCAACTATATCAACGGTATAATTACCCGCATCTGAGGAGTTCACATTCGTTAAGTTCAAGGTTGAATTCGTTGCACCACTTATGTTTACACCATCCTTCTTCCATTGATACGTAACTGTCGCACCCGTTAACGCAATGCTTAATGACGCCGAGCTTCCCAAACACACGGACGTATTTTGAGGTTGTTGGGTAATATTCACATTACCTGCACCCACAGTTAGCGTTACACTTGCACTCGTAGCTTCATTACATCCTGGGCTCAAAATGCAATTGTATGTTCCGGCATTGGATGCCTGTGCATTTGAAATTTGTAAATTGTTTGTATTCGCACCGGATATACTTCCTCCGTTAGACAGTAGGGTTCCGTTGAATGTCCATTGATAGTCAAAGGTGCTACCCATGTCAGGCGTCAGAACATTCAGAGATAGGTTTACTGTTTCAGCCGAACATACACTTTGGTTTTGTGGTTGAGTTGTAATTAAAAAAGGACTTGTTCTTAATGTATTGATTTGTGCAAGCGAAAGTACAGCATTGTAAAAACGTACTTCGTCAATAAGACCTGAAAATGGTTGGTTTCCGGTAGTCAAAATTCCTTCAATCCCTGTATTTGCATAACCATTTCCTATATAGATGATATTCGAAGCACCGGGGCTAGGTATACCACCCATCGTTGCAACTTGACTGCCATCTAAATAGGCAGTTTGGGTATTTGTAGTGTAAACCAATACCAAGTGGTGCCAATTGGTGTCAACTGTAATTCCTGAATTCCAAGCAGCACCGCCACCCTGGTACATCCAGCCTCGTAGGACACCATCAGAACCGATGTAAGCAAGTGGATTCCAATTACCGGGAGATGCTTGCTGATAGCTCAACAACATACCTTTACTTGAAAGAGAGCTTCGCTTGAACCACATTGAAATTGATTTGTTTTGACCATTTCCCAAAATAACTTGTCCGGCTGGTGCGGCAATTGTAACAGTTGATGATGAACCGTTAAAAGACATTGCGGAATTTGCCTGATTCAATCGATCATTCACGCTTGTTGTAGCTGTACCTGTTGCATTGTAATTATTTCCGGTTGCATCAGCACTGCTGCCATTATTTAAAGGGTAGTATGCTGTAAGGTTACTGATATTAATAATTCCGGATTGAGTAATGTTTTCTGAATTAAAACCGACACCACACGTTGAAGTGACTTCTACACTGTAGGTGCCAAAATCACTTGAAACTAGGTTAGCTATTTGCAAATTTGCAGAAGTTGCTCCGGAAATATTCCCCCCATTCGTTAAGTTAACTCCATTTTTCTTCCATTGATATCCTGTAATGGATTCTCCGAGATTCGCAACAAAAGAAGCAGTCAGGTTCATTGTTTGTCCCTGACAATAGATAGTTGTACCTGTAATATTTGACGATAAAAAACAACACGATTTCCCATTTACCCAATTAGATGTTGAACCGTTTAATGAAAAATTCAATAACGTACCATTGTTGTTGCTTCCCGACTGGTCCGATAAAGTTGTAATTCCTGCATTGTTAGCTGCAGCTACTCCTTGGTTAAAATCGTAGGATCCTTTTAATCCCGCACTGTTCACAGTTAAACAGTTATAACTGTCATTAATCTCAGAGGCTGATAGTGCGCGGCTGTATATTTTAACATTATCAATTTGTCCATTAAAGAATTGAACCGTTGTGTTACATCCCATCTGGAAATTGTTAGAGGCGGGAGTAACGTCCAGGGTTATTGCAGGACCAACAGGCTGACCGTCAAGATACATCTGCGTGCCATCAGTAACACCTATTTGAAAGCGAAGCGCGACATGATGCCATGTACCATCATTTAAAGAAACATTGTTGTAAGTTGTTGCTCCTTGCGCACCTCCTCCCCAAACAAAGGTGCTTAATTTATTATCTACTAAGAATAAACCATAATAACCTGAACGTACTACTATTCCTCTGTATCCGGAGTTGTCAAACGAAGTCTTGATCCATGCTTCAAGTGTTCCGTTAGTTGTTATGCCAGTATGCGTAGCGGCAGGTAGATCAACTTTGTCATTCACACCATCAAAATAGAGTGAATTCTGGTTTTGTGCTACACCTGAAATAGAGCAAATGAATGATACTGCTATTGATAATAATAGTCTTTTCAATGATTTCATATTTTTAATTTAAATACTACTCCGCTAAATTATTGCAAAGAAGAATGAATCTGGAAATCGATTTGTGTACAGTAGACTTGAATTTGTGAATGGAAAATCCCCCTCCAAAGCCATCGCTTTCGAAGGGGGATTTAATCAATGAGTTGGTTAATTATTCCTTAATAAACTTCACTGTCTGTCCTTCAGATGTGCGCAGATAATAAACCCCTGTTGCATATTTCGTTGCGTCAAGAACGGTCTCACCTTCTAATTTTAATGTGGTAATGATTGCTCCGTTAGAAGCAGTAACCACCGCATTGGTT
>CAIYQV010000382.1 GCA_903928365.1 uncultured Flavobacteriia bacterium | reverse complement strand
GGAATCATTTTTCACATCATAAACAAACACTTCTGCATTCATTCCATATTGCTGCAGTGAATCTAGCGCAAGCTTTACACCCATATAAAATTCTGTTGCCAATCTGGAAATGTTCTCCCCATTAGGATCTTGTTTATCAAGATTAAAAGGAAGTAAAAAGGCTATTTTATATGAACTTTTCTTAGGGAAAAGAATCGTCGAATCAATCTTGGATTGTAATGGTGCTTCAACGGTTCGGGTCGTAATATTTTTCTGTTGCTCTTTCTTTATTTGGATCTTAATGACATCACCTGGTTTAATGCGGGAAGACTTCAGCTGATTTAGTTTTTGGAGTTCTTCAACCGTAACCATATAACGTTTTGACAATGTGTATAGTGTTTCATTATCTCTCACGAGGTGTTCAATGATCGTATCTGATATGGGAATTTTGATCGATTCAGCTCTAACGTTTTTCGTCGTATCCGGCAACTCTGTTTTTACTTCTTGCTTCTCCTGTGTTTTAACCTCCTGTTTAACCTCTTTAACAGGCTCTGTCGGCTTACTCCCTGATGTCGTGGTTGTAGCAGAATTAGACGGCACTGAGGCACCATTCTTAATCTTCGCGGCCAGATCTCGGTCTACATTTTCTATTTTGAGTAACTGACCGGCCTGCACACCATTTTCTGCACCCGGATTGGATGCGATCAAGGCATCTACCGTTACTTCGAATTTTTTGGAAATACCATAAAGTGTTTCTTTTTGAAGAACCGTGTAAGTAACAGTTTCAACCGGGATTGGAATCCTGATCCGTTGACCGACACTCACGCCTTTTTCACTTCCGGGATTAGCCTTTACAATTTCTTCAACAGGAACATTATAGGTCTCGTGGATCCACCACATGGTATTCCCGGGTTTCACCACATGAACGTAGTATCTTTTACCATCAACATTTTCCCGCTCCGCTTTTTCAGGCTGAGCAAAAGCCAATAGACTCAAAAACGAAAAAATAAAACCTGTCAGGAATCTCATCTGCTATTCATTTGATCTGCTTTACGCAATAATTATTCCCATTCGATGGTCGCAGGTGGCTTCGAAGAAATATCGTAAGTAACTCGATTAATTCCTTTCACCTGATTTATGATCCTGTTGGAAATTTTCGCAAGAAATTCATACGGAAGGTGACACCAATCTGCTGTCATGCCATCCGTCGAGGTAACAGCCCTCAAAGCAACCGCGTTTTCATATGTGCGCTCATCCCCCATTACTCCCACAGATTGTATCGGAAGGAAAATTGCTCCTGCCTGCCATACATCAGGATACAATCCATCCTCTTTCAATCCATTGATGAAAATCGCATCCACTTCCTGCAAGATCCTTACTTTCTCAGCCGTTACTTCACCCAAGATGCGGATCCCAAGTCCTGGACCAGGAAAAGGATGTCGTCCAAGAATAGCCTCATCAATGTTCAATGAGCGACCGATTCTTCGAACTTCATCTTTAAAAAGTAATCTCAAAGGCTCCACTACCTGCAATTTCATATAATCCGGCAAACCTCCAACATTGTGGTGTGATTTGATCGTTTGAGACGGCCCTCCATTTACAGAAACTGATTCGATTACATCCGGGTAAATAGTTCCCTGACCTAACCATTTCGCATCAGTTACCTTTTTTGATTCTTCATCAAACACATCGATAAATATTTTGCCTATCGCCTTTCTTTTTAATTCAGGATCCGTCACTCCTTTGAGCGCGTCATAAAATTTATCAGAAGCATCGACTCCTTTTACATTCAATCCCATGTGTTTATATGAGTCCAGAACCTGGTCGAACTCATTTTTGCGTAATAAGCCATTATCTACAAAAATGCAATGCAGATTAGAGCCAATGGCTTTATGGAGTAAGACTGCTGCAACAGAAGAATCCACCCCTCCGGACAGACCTAAGATCACCTTATCTGATCCAATCTGCTCTTGCAGTTTTTTAACTGTTTCATCAACAAATGAAGTTGGTGTCCAGTCCTGATGACAACCACAAATATCAACTATGAAATTTCTTAACAAAATAGCCCCTTCCGTCGAATGATAGACTTCCGGATGAAACTGGATTCCGAAGGTAACCTCTCCCTCTACCTGATATCCTGCGACCTGCACATCCTCTGTGCTTGCGATTACTCGGTAATTAACCGGCGTTTTCTTGATCGTATCTCCGTGTGACATCCATACCTGACTTCCGTCCGACATGCCTCTCATTAAAACACTTGAGTGGTCAATAAAATTCAAATGGGCCCTGCCATATTCACGGATGGTTGATGGCAATACTTCCCCACCAAAGGCATGTGAGAGATACTGCGCACCAAAACAAACACCCAACAACGGAAGTTTTCCTTTAATGGCCGAAAGATCTGGTTTTGGAGATTGTTCATCCCTTACTGAAAATGGACTCCCTGATAAGATCACACCTTTGATATGCGGTCCAAGTTCAGGACATTTATTCCAGGGATGGATCTCACAATAAACGTTCAATTCGCGGACCCTTCTAGCAATCAACTGCGTGTATTGGGAACCAAAATCAAGGATAAGAATCATTTCATGCATGATGCAAAGATAAAATGAATTGAACGATGCGAGCTTAACTATGGTAGTTCAAATTCAACGCGTTTTCAACAAACATTCAGACAAAATGTCACTTACTTTTACATTGGAACAATTTATGTCAAGAACAGGCCGTTAATTTAGATTAGATCACACTCGAGCTTTCAATATTTGTTTAAATTTGGGCTCCTTTAAAAAAATGATATCCATGATATCCGGATTACTAAAAAAATTCTTTGGCGATAAATCTGAAAAAGACAGAAAATTCTATCAGCCATACATTGACAAGTCAAACTCTTTCAATCAAAGCGTCATTACGCTAACCGATGACCAGTTGCGCGAAAAAACAGCTGAATTTCAAGAGCGTATTAAAGTTGGGACCAATGACCTGGAACAGGAGTTAGCTCAATTGAAAGCAGAAGCCACCAATATCGAAACTCCCATTCACTTGAAGGAGGAACTTTTCGAACGTATTGATAAGCTTTCCAAACAGATAGACGAATCGATTGAAGAAATATTACTGGAAATCTTACCTGAAGCATTTGCGGTTGTAAAAGAAACAGCAAGAAGATGGTCTGAGAATGGCCAATTGACCGTAACTGCAAAAGATTTTGACAGGGAACTGGCTACAAAGAAAGACGGTATCACGATTGAAGGTGATCAAGCAATATGGCACAACTCATGGTCTGCCGCCGGAGCTGAAGTAAAATGGAACATGGTGCATTACGATGTTCAGCTTATGGGTGGAGCCGTGCTTCATCGAGGGAATATTGCTGAGATGCAGACGGGTGAAGGTAAGACCCTTGTGGCTACTCTTCCAGTATACTTGAATGCACTCGCAGGTAAAGGAGTACACGTCGTAACGGTGAACGATTACCTCGCAAAACGTGACTCTGAGTGGATGGGTCCATTGTATCAATTCCACGGCTTGAAAGTAGACTGTATCGACAAACATCGTCCAAATTCAGAAGAACGTCGTAAAGCTTATCTCGCAGACATCACTTTCGGAACTAACAATGAATTTGGTTTTGATTACCTGCGTGACAACATGGCAGGAGGTGTAGACGAACTTGTTCAACAGAAACATCACTTTGCCATCGTTGATGAGGTGGATTCTGTATTAATCGATGATGCCCGTACACCTTTGATCATTTCGGGTCCAACCCCTCGCGGTGAGGAACATGAATTCTATGAATTGAAGCCTCGTGTTGAAGCAGTGGTCGCTGCACAGCGGAATTACATAAATCAATGTCTCGCTGATGCTAAAAAACTTCTAACTGTAATTCAAGGTGGAGCTGATGCAGGAAAAGATGCCAAACAAATGCTCGAAGACGGCGGTATTGCTTTGCTTCGTGCTCACCGAGGACTACCAAAAAACAAGGCACTTATAAAATATCTTTCTGAGCCCGGAATTAAGGCGCATCTCCAGAAAACGGAGAACTTCTATATGCAGGAGCAAGGAAAGCAAATGAAGAAGATCGATGTCGAATTGTATTTCGTAATCGATGAGAAAAACAATACGATTGAACTTACAACGAAAGGAATTGATCTGATCTCTGGATCGGACGATCGTGATTTCTTCATCATGCCTGATATTGGTTCTGAAATCGCCAAACTTCAAAAAGAGAATTTAGAGAAGGAAAAATTCCTTGAGAAGAAAGATGTGCTCATTCGTGATTACAGTATCAAATCTGAACGAATCCATTCAGTGAATCAGCTTCTGAAAGCCTATACCCTCTTTGAAAAAGAAGTAGAGTATGTGATATTGGAAGGAAAAGTAAAGATCGTGGATGAGCAAACGGGTCGTATCATGGAAGGACGTCGTTATTCGGATGGATTACACCAAGCGATCGAAGCGAAGGAAAATGTACAGGTAGAAGCTGCCACGCAGACTTATGCCACCATTACATTGCAGAATTATTTCCGAATGTATCACAAACTAGCCGGTATGACTGGTACGGCTGAAACGGAGGCAAAAGAGTTCTGGGATATATACAAACTCGATGTTGTGGTGATTCCTACCAACCGCTCAGTGGTAAGAAAGGATCAGAACGACCTTGTTTACAAAACAGCAAGAGAAAAATATGCCGCTGTCATTGAGGAAACCGAAAAATTGGTAGCTCAAGGCAGACCTGTACTGGTTGGAACAACAACCGTTGAGATCTCTGAATTATTAAGCCGTATGCTTAAAATGAAAGGTGTCAATCACCAGGTGTTGAATGCCAAATACCACCAGAAAGAGGCGGAGATCGTGGCTGAAGCCGGGAAAGCCGGGGCAGTAACCATAGCAACAAACATGGCAGGTCGTGGTACGGACATTAAACTGGGTGAAGGAGTGAAAGAAGCTGGTGGTTTAGCAATCATTGGTACAGAACGTCACGATTCACGCCGAGTGGATCGTCAGTTACGCGGACGCTCCGGTCGTCAGGGTGATCCGGGATCTTCGATCTTCTTCGTTTCTCTTGAAGACGATCTGATGCGTAAGTTTGGTTCTGAAAGGATTGCGAGACTCATGGATAAAATGGGACTCAAGGAAGGTGAAGTTATTACAGCCGGAATGGTTTCCAAGTCAATCGAACGTGCTCAAAAGAAAGTAGAGGAAAACAACTTTGGCGTACGTAAACGATTGCTGGAATATGATGACGTTATGAATGCACAGCGTAAAGCCATCTATCGCAAACGTCGTAACGCCCTTTACGGTGACCGCCTGGATCTGGATATCGACAACATGTTCTATGATATTTGTGAATCTACCGTAAATGCGCATTCCAAAGATGATTACGAATCCTTCGAACTGGATCTGATTAGAATCATTGGAATTGATTCTCCTGTCTCTGCCGCCGAATATGCAGCCGTAGATCGAAACGAACTTGTTGAAAAAGTCTACAGCGCAACGATCGAACAATACCAGCGTAAAAGTGAAAAAATCGCTCACAAGGCGTATCCGCAGATCAAGAATGTTTATGAGAATATGTCTCACAAGTATAAGAACATTGTATTCCCGCTTTCTGATGGCAGACGTGAGGTACAAATCATACTTGATTTAGAGGAGGCATACAAGACGGAAGGGAAAGCTATTTCCAAAGCCTTTGAGAAGTATGTGATCCTAGGAATGATCGATAATGAGTGGAAAGAACATTTAAGAGAAATGGACGACCTTCGTTCGGCTGTTCACCATGCTCAGTACGAGCAGAAAGACCCACTTCTGGTTTACAAACTGGAATCGTTTGAGTTGTTTAAAGCAATGCTTGGCCGTTTGAATGCGGAATCCATTGAACTACTTATGAAATTGGATATTCCATTCGAAACAGAAGTGGAAACGACTAACCGCGAAGTAACCCATCAACACAATTACGAAAAAGCTCAAGTAAACAACGGTAATAGTTCTTCGACCACTCCTCCTCGTTTTCAAGGAAGTGAAGGTTATCAGCAAGCCATTCAGAATTCCTTGCCAAAACAGGAAAAACAACAACCGGTAGTAGCAGATCCAAAAATTGGACGGAACGATAGTTGTCCATGCGGAAGCGGCAAGAAATACAAGCAGTGCCACGGTAAATAGTCCAAAAGTAAGCAGCGTATGAAGTTATCCATCATAGGAACAGGCAACGTTGCACATCAATTGGGGAGTTTATTGTCAAAGGCAGGTGTCAAATTCAGCGATGTATATGGTCGATCTACTGATAAAGCACTTGACCTGGCTATCAAACTGAAATGTAATGTAGTTGATTCGGTATCCAAATTATCAGGTGATCTGATTATCGTATGCGTCACTGATGATGCAATTACGGAGGTGTTATCAGAGATTCCTTCTCATAAATATGCCGTTTATACTTCTGGATCCATGCATCTGAACCAATGTGGACGAAATGCAAGCACCGGAGTTCTATATCCTTTGCAGACGCTTAAGAAAGATCAGGCGATTAGTACTGCTGAACTCCCTTTACTCATCGAATCGCAAGACACTGGGTTATTACATGAAATTGAAAAATTAGCGCGACTCATTTCAAAAAATGTTCACTATGCTAATTCAGAAGAACGAATATACTATCATCTTTCCGCAGTCTGGATGAATAATTTCACAACTCACATGGTGTACCTTTCCAAATCCATTTTGGAAGAAAAACAATTACACTTTGAGTTGCTTCGACCTTTATTACTTGAAACAGCTGAGAAACTAAAGTATTTTGATCCGCGATCATCACAAACAGGACCTGCAAGAAGAGGTGATGAAAGAATTCTGCAATTACACTTCGATCTCCTGAATGAAAAGCAACGTGAAATCTACCAATTGATTTCTCAAAGTATACAAGACACCTATCGAAACGATGACCAGTTATAAAGAAAAACTCAATTTGATAAGCACCTTTCTTTTTGATGTAGATGGTGTTCTGACCAACGGAGATGTTACACTTCTGCACAATGAGATTGTCAGAACGCTCAATTCAAGGGATGCTTATGCCATTCAATATGCCGTAAAAATGGGCTATCGGATCATGATTGTCACAGGAGGAAATTCTCAGGACGTAAAGGATCGATTATTGGCTCTAGGAGTGCAGGAAGTGCATCTTTCCTCTTTTAACAAGCTTGCAGTTTACGAGCAGATCAAAACGCACCATGAATTAAACGATGAGGAGATTCTCTACATGGGTGATGATATTCCTGATTATCAAGTCATGAAAAAAGCGGGAGTTGCTGCATGTCCGCAGGACGCTGCCATGGAAATAAAGCACATTTCGGACTATCATTCACCTTATAATGGAGGAAGGCACTGTGTCCGTGATGTCATCGAACAGACGCTCCGTGTTCAGGGTAAATGGTTCTCCGAGCAAGCCTTTGAGTGGTAACATCAGAATACGTATCTTCACCAAATACTTTTTCATTTTGAGATCTTTTCTTACGTTGCCAAGGTATTCTTACGTCGTATTACTCCTCATTGCGATGATCTATTTCGTGCAGGGAGACAGATATTTCGGATACACCTCAAAGATCCCAAAAACCCCAACAAACGTGACTTCCGATGGCACAGGCTATTACGCTTATTTGCCTAATTACATCGTATATAACAATGAGAAACCATTTGATTTTATTGATACGATCGTCAAAAATTATCCAGATAAGAACCTAAGCAGTATGCTTTGTTTTTATCCCAATAGTACGCGGATAACTAACAAATTCTATGTAGGCACACCGTTACTACAATCGCCCTTTTATGCTGCTGCCCATGGTATTATAAAAATGACTGGTCAAAAAGCAGACGGTTATTCCAGGGGATATCGTTTTTCCATACAACTTGCTGCCTTATACTGGGTTCTTACCGGAATGATCGCACTCATACATTTCTTACGTTCCATTGGTGTTTCTGCGTTTTCTTCCACCTTGATTGCCTTGCTGATCGCACTTGGAACAAATCTGAACACGTACTCCGTATATGTACCAAGCATGTCGCATGCCTACTCATTTGCGATTATCTCATTGTTTCTCTACATTGCCTCTAAATGGTCAAAGTCACCACATGACCGGCATTTCATATTCATGTGTCTACTGCTTGGTATCATTGCCATATTGCGACCTGTAAATCTTATCATCATCTTTTTTCTTCCATTACTTTTCGATCATTTCCTTTCATTTATTGAGCGAATCAAAATTCTATTTTCGGAGAAGTTTAAGTTGTTCTTACTTGGTTTAGTCGTTTTTTTCTGTTTTGTCGCCATCCAGCTATTTGTGCATCATGACATAACTGACTCTTGGTCCATTTATACCTATTCAGGGGAAGGATTTGACAATTGGAACAAGCCTCAATTCCTAAATGTACTTTTCAGTTCAGAAAAAGGATTTTTTCTATACGGCCCTCTCCTGTTATTGATCTTACCCGGAATATTCTTCCTGTCCAAGTTCAAAGAGAAATATTTCACATTCGGATGGCTTCTGTTTGTCGTTATCCTGTTCTACATGATATCAAGCTGGTGGGACTGGGCGTATGGTGGCAGTTTAGGTATGCGCCCGCTGATAGAATTTCTTCCTGTTTTAATCATACCCATCGCCTTTATGATTGATCAACTGAATAACTGGAAGAAACAGGTACTTTTAGTATTTGCTGCTGTCTGCGTGATCCAATTCCAGTTCTTTCAATTCCAGTTCAACCAGCATATACTTCCCTATTCTCACGTGACATGGGAACAATTAGCCCGCATAAAATGGAAAACCGCCCCTCGCTTTGAATGGATGTTCGGTTATGATAATGACACTATTCCTTCAGACACAAAACTCAAAAAGATCGGGACTTCCTATTTTAGGGATGGTTGGATAACAAATGGTCAACTTTGTGGATCTAAAGTCGATTCCCTTGGCTCATGTATTTCTGTTACAAATTATCCTTTTTACGGCAAACTTACCGGAGAGGTAATGATCCATGCTGACAATAGTAATCCTGCGATTTACATGGACTATTTCAATAAAGGATCAAAGGTCAGAAGTGCTGTTCAGCCATTTGGAAATCAGATTGAACGATTGAATAAATGGACCAGTATTCAACAATCCTACAACACAAAAGTGCCTTTTGATTCCATTTCTTTTCGATTAGAGACTTTCGGTCAAACCAATGCTTATCGGAATCTTAGAATTGATTGGTTCACCTTAAAATGATCTAGTTCTTAACCACAAGACACTGTCCACGAGGGTTGTGGTCGAAGTCAAGAAGAAGCATAAAGTAACTTCCTTCTTCCAGATGTGAAACATCCACCACT
>CAIYQV010000381.1 GCA_903928365.1 uncultured Flavobacteriia bacterium | reverse complement strand
CCCCACAGTTTGGTGACAGATGAGAACTCGAATCTTTTCGTCATGGGAGTAACTGGATCTTCGGATTATCCTACCGTTGCCGGCTGCTTTGATATTTCATTTAATGGAGGTCCTGTGATCGCGGAAAACGAGTTAGGCTATAATGGTGCCGATCTGTTCGTAACACGTTTTAACGCTGCAGGCACGGCGTTATCCGGTTCTACTTTCATCGGTGGTACCGGAACAGACGGGATCAATGTTGGGACGCTGAATTACAATTACGGGGACCCTTTCCGTGGTGAGATCATCGTAAGAAATGGATTTGTATATGTATCCAGTACCACACAGTCTTCAGATTTTCCTACACTTGGTGCGGCGCAAGGTTCATTGAGTGGAACACAAGATGCGGTGATCTTTCGGATGAACAGTGCATTGACAAACATGTCATGGTCTACCTATTTTGGTGGTTCAGGATTGGAAACAGGTAATTCCATTCAGCTTGCCTCGAATGGGAATGTCTTTGTTGCCGGAGGTACGACATCTTCCAGTTTGCCTTTTTTGTCTGGAGAAGATCTTAGCTTTAACGGAGGGATATCTGATGGTTATGTTGTAAAAATACAGGGAACGACATCGGTCATCATGGCGGGAACATTTATGGGAATGTCAGAATACGATCAGGCTTATTTTGTGCAGTTGGATCTGGACGATAATGTATATGTATATGGTCAGACGGAAAGTTCGTGGACCATTTCCTCAGGAGCTTTTGGAATTGCTAATTCCGGACAATTTGTGCGCAAATACAATAACCCACTAACTCTTACGCAGTGGACTACGTTAATTGGTGCTGGCACGGGACATCCGGAAATCTCGCCTACAGCATTTTTAGTGTCAGATTGTTATGACATCTATCTGTCCGGATGGGGAGGGGTGATCAATTCGTCCTATAGCAATCAGGCAGCGTATAGCACAACGACTGGATTTCCGACTACCTTGGGAGCATATCAATCCACCACCAATGGTTCTAATTTTTACATTGCTGTATTAGATCAGGATGCAACAGCGCTTAAATATGCGACCTTTATGGGTGGTGCCACAAGCAGTTACAATCACGTGGATGGCGGAACAAGCCGTTTTGATAAATCCGGTCGGATCTATCATGCAGTTTGCGGGGCTTGTGGTGGTAATGATTATGGGTTCACAAGTACACCGGGCGTTTGGTCCCCAACAAATCAAAGTTCAAATTGCAACCTTGCTGCTTTCAAGTTTGAACTGAGTACCATCGAAGCAATTGTCGCTACCCCTCAATCGCTTGTTTGTTTGCCAGATCCGGTTGTTTTTGATAACAATAGTTCTAACGGAAATGCCTTTTATTGGAATTTTGGAGATGGGACAACTTCTAATCTGGTCAACCCGACGCACGTGTATCCGGGACCGGGTGATTACAATGTTTTACTGGTTGTATCGGATTCCAATGGTTGCTTTACACCGGATTCCGTTGAATTTGTGGTTCACATTGGTGATTTTCAGGGAGGGGTTATTCAACCTACACAGCCGGTGTGTCCCGGAATTCCCTATCAAATGGAAGCATTTGGAGGATCTGTTTACCAATGGTCGCCCCCCGAGGTATTAGATGATCCTACAAGTCCAACTCCCATTGCAACAGTCATTGAAACAACGTTGTTCACAGTGATTATTTCAGATAGTTGTGGCATTGATACGGTCACGGCAACACTTCCCGTTTATCCCGTTAATACCGCCATTTCAAATGATACTTCGGTGTGTATAGGAAACAGCGCTTTTCTGGAAGCAGAGGGTGGAGTAAGCTATGTCTGGACTCCTGCAGAAACATTAACCAACGCTTCGATTGCAACGCCTGTGGCAACACCTGATTCTACCACAGTATATTCGGTGATCATCACCACTGCAAATGGTTGTAAAAGTTATGATACGGTAACGGTGGGTGTGTTTTACGATCCGCCCATTCCGGTTTTGGCTGATACAGCTCAAATGTGCAGAGGAACAGAAGTGACTGTGGTCGCTTCAGGCGGGGATTCTTATCTCTGGTCTCCGGTAACGGATATTAGTTCTGCCACGTCATCTATCGTTCAAATATATCCTGATGAGGATCAATGGTACTTGTGCAATTTCTACAATGCATGTGGTTATGCTCAAGATAGTATTTTTATTGATGTACTCGATGCCACTGTGCTGGCATATGGTGATACGACCATTTGTCCGGGAGGTACGGCACATTTATGGGCAACAGGTGCTGTTTTTTATTCCTGGGACCCATCTGCTACTTTAAATCCGTCAATGGGTACGAGCGTGTACGCCAAACCAGTTATCGCAACTGTGTATACAGTAACAGGTATAGATGAGAATGGTTGTATTGACACCGATTCCGTAGAAGTTTTACTGTTTGAGAAACCGCTTGTATATGCCTCTTCGGATGTTTATGCTGTTTTGGGAGATGAAGTTCAAGTCTCTGCCTCCTCACCGATTGCTGGTTCTTATCAGTGGTCTCCTCAGGAACATGTGAGTTGTGTGAACTGCACGGCACCAATTACAAGTGCTTCTCAAAACACAACTTACACGGTGCTATTTACGGATCAGAACGGATGCACAGCTCTCGACTCTGTAACGGTTTACTATGAACCGATCGTATACATTCCAAACACATTTACACCCAATGGTGACGAGAATAATCAGGGTTTTCACATTGTAGCGAGCAATATTACGAATGTAGAATTACTGATCTTTGATCGATGGGGAGAATTGATCTTCCAATTGGACGACCTTACCGATTATTGGGATGGTTCGTATAAAGGATTAAAATGCCAGGATGGCACTTATACCTGGAAAATAACCTATACCGATCTGATGTACCGACGCTATGAGCGTACCGGACACGTGAATTTAATTCGCTAATTAGTCGATGAAGCGTTCATCCGCTTCCATCACATGGCCGCATTCAGAACAGGTTCTGAGTTCTTCTGAAGAGTAGAATTCCTTAAATCGAGGAAGAAAATCGTTTTCTATGTTACTTAAGGGGAAACGATATTCCTTTAGTTTATGATTACACGTGTCACAGAACCACATCAATCCATCGATCAAATCTGTTCCTTTACGTACCTTTTCAATTACCAAACCAACCGTATTTGGTCCTCTCATTGGTGAATGCGGTGTATTACCGGGAAGAAGGAATATTTCACCCTCTTTGATCACGATATCTTTTGCCTGACCATCTTCCTGAATTCGAACCGTGATATCTCCTTCAATCTGGTAGAATAATTCTTCACTTTCATTGTAGTGATAATCCTTTCGGGCATTTGGCCCGCCTACGATCATCACAATGAAATCACCTGCATTCACATAAAGATTTTTATTTGAAACAGGGGGCTTTAAAAGCTCCCTGTTATCATCAATCCATTTTTGTAAGTTAAAAGGTGCTAACATAGTTCGGTAATTTATTCCACCACCAGTTTTTGGATATAACGCGACCCGTTTTGGGTAATTTGAAGGAAGTAGATTCCAGGCGTGGATTTGTTAAACTCAATTTGAATTCCTTTCGAAGTTGTTGTTTCATTAAAGGAAACTGAACGTCCATTGATATCTGTGATATGTAGTGCTACTCCATTGTAATCTTCCATGACAAGATGAAACTTACCTTTCGAAGGATTCGGGAAAACAAGTGTTGTTTTCTCAACAATATCTTCGATTCCTGCTACACAATCATTTACTATTACCAAAACATTAGCTGTGTCCTCCGGACAAACGCCGTTACTTGCCACATAGTCATAGTTAAATTGACCCGGGATGG
Source organism: uncultured Flavobacteriia bacterium (assembly GCA_903928365.1). Lineage (GTDB taxonomy): Bacteria > Bacteroidota > Bacteroidia > Flavobacteriales_D > Crocinitomicaceae > M0103. The sequence goes on along the minus strand of CAIYQV010000381.1, from coordinate 2,307 downwards.
CACTTGTTGTAATTACATTACTTGCTAAAGCCTGGTTAGAAGGATTGTACCAAATCCCACCTAGATCTACGTTTCCTGATAGACCTGAAAGTAAATTGATGGTTTCTGATTTACACGCATTGATCGTTCCGTCATTTCCTGCACTTGAGGGGCCAAAGACATGGACTTGAGCAACCGCAGTGTCATATAGGCACCCTTCATTCACAACGTAAAGAAAATCAAATACCTGAAAAGCCACACCCTCCGTATTCCAAACGGAACCCGTTAAACCGAAGGTAGGTGTTGTTTCTTCCCATGTTCCACCTGCGTCGTTACCTGAAATACCATCATACAAGTCTACTGTTTCTCCATTGCAGACATCTACTACGCCCGTGGAGTTTCCAGCTGTCAAAGTAAGTTCCGAAATAGCGATGGAGAAAGGTCCACTGGCATAACCGTTCCCCGAGTCATAAAGTAAATAATATGTTTGTCCAGGTGTTAGACCGCAAAGTGTGAATTTAGGTGCGTCAGAAGTGTAATCTACATCATTGTCATTTCCACCAATGAAATTGAATGTTGAAAAATCTGAACAGCTACCTACTTCATAAACTGCAACTTGTCCATCCATTACCATGTCTAAACATGAAATTGTCACGTTTCCTGATGCAGGAGCGTCAAAGGTAAACCAAACCGTATGTTCCAAAGTAGAAAGTCCCCATCCGTCAGTTGAATTGAAACCAGTAGAAGGAGGAGCAATATTCGTTTCATTCGCTTCAACGGTTGCTGCACCGTTTGTAAAGTAATTTACAGTTCCGTCAACAGGAATGATTTCCGGAGAGCACACCAAGTCATTCGTTGGGGCAGTTGTAATACAACCGATAGATGCTTCCCAGCCGCTGTAAGTAACAGAACCATCAGAAGTAAAAACAAAAGTCAAGCTTCCGTCTGCTGCGCTGGATGTAATCGCTCCAGGATTGGTTCCAAAGGTCCCCATTAAAGGAGCCGCAGTACTGTTGCCATTGTAAACAGTCATTTCATCACAACAAGATTCCAGATTGAAGTTATTAAATACAATTTGGAGAAAAGCTCCTGGCGTCGATGGCGTAATAGTATGAGTAAAGTTTTCACTATTGCCGTAGTTTGCTGTTCCGGCTCCACTGTCATAGAAATTCCCACTACAAGATGTGGTACTTCCGTTTGACATGATAGTACAGTTCCCCATATCTACCATCAATGGAGTAGAAGCAACAGGTGTTCCCGCAGAACACGTCACGATACACATGTAATAAGTTGCGGCTGTTTGAGTCGCTGAATAAGTGTAACTAGTTGCACCTACAATACCACTGTAAGAAATTCCATCTGTGGAGGATTGCCATTGATATGTTAGTCCTGTACCAAGCGAAGCTCCTGAAAGAGACAACGTAAATGGTGAGCCCGAACATGCCGTCTCAACAGACGCTACGACACTTCCTGCGATAGCGGGGTCAGTACATGCCGAAGACGGGCCATTATTGGTAACACTCGTAGTATGGCAAACGTTGTCAACCGAACATCCTGTTCCATTCCATTGAATATCATAGTTGCCATTGGATGGAGGCGTAAAGGACAAAGGTGCCGAACCATAGGCTACAGCTGTTCCGGAAGAGTTGAAAACAGTTATATAACCTCCATCATTAATATCAAGAATGTAAGTATTTGATGATGAGAAATCCGTCACTGGAGAATATTCGCCATAATAGTTACACGTTGAAATGGTGACAGTTGTCCCCGCTGTATTCGGTGCTGCGCCAGAACCCCAACTATTATTACTGAAAACGCATTGAGCAAAAGAACTATTATGAAAAGTTACAACTCCGATGAATAAGGTGATGTAGAATTGAAATCTCATTTTTAAAAAGTTTGACTGTAAAATTAGAATTATTCCTTGACTTTAAGGATTTCATCATTTGATCTTGGTTAACTTTACACAAATTATTTGTAATGGATCTCACTTTAAAAGGAAAAACCGCTTTGGTCTGTGGTAGCACACAGGGAATCGGATATGCAACTGCTAAGGAGCTTGCTGCTTTAGGTGCGAGCGTGATTCTAATTGCTAGGAATGAAGAACAATTGCGTTTGGCTCTGACTTCTCTGGATACATCTAATGGCCAAAATCATAGCTATTTAGTGGCTGATTTTAGTCAGCCAGAACAATTGAAAAAGGTTATAAGTCAGTTTGTTTCGGGTGGTCATAAAGTGCATATTCTCATCAATAATACCGGTGGACCAAAAGGTGGCGCAATTAAAGATGCCTCAACGGAGGAATTTATTCTTGCTTTCAACCAACAT
>CAIYQV010000380.1 GCA_903928365.1 uncultured Flavobacteriia bacterium | reverse complement strand
GTCATCACTTTCCGCGATCCAGATGTATTCTCCTTTGGCAAGATCAATTCCTTTTTTCCATTGCTTGAATGGACTTCCCGAGTTTTTAGAGTTATAATGAATGGAAACATTTGGTAAATCTCTATAATCTTCAATAATATCTCGACTATGATCAGTAGAGCAATCATCCATGATGATGAGCTCGAAGTCTTGAAATGTTTGATTTAGAATAGACTCGATGCGTAACTTTAAAAATCTTTCATGATTGAAGTTTGGTACGACAACGGATACTTTATACATACAAATCAGACAATTTCAAAATTTGGAATAGGGATGATGTATTTCCCGTTGTGAATAGCATTTAATTTTTGAATGATCTCATCTTTGAAATTCCAGGATAAAATAACAATGTAATCCGGTTGATCATCTAAAATTGATTGCTTATTCACAATCGGAATTCCTGTACCAGGAGAATATTTTCCGATTTTTTCAGGAGTTTCATCGGCAATAAAACGGATCAAATCTGTATTTGCTCCAATCGTATTGAGTAGGGTATTGCCCTTGGCGCTGGCTGCAAATGCTGCGATTTTCTTCCCCTCTTTTTTTAATTCCAAAAGTTTAATGGCAAAGTCGCGCACAATTTCATTAATTGTTTCAGACCATCTATTGTATTTGGTTAGCGAGGCGTATCCCAAATCGAGTTCCAATTTTTCAAATTCAGAAACGTTTGGTTCTACCGTTAAAGAATTTGACTTATGAGTTAGAGTTACCCTAACGGAACCTCCATGAATCTGCTGTTTCTCGACGGAAATAACTTTCATATCTAGGGTTCCAGCGAGTCTGACCAAAGGACGCACGCTGAAATAAGATAAATGTTCAAAGTAAACAGTGTCAAATTCAAAGCCTTCTATGAAGTCAACGATATATGGAAATTCTATAACAAGTAAACCATTTTCATTAAGTAGTATTTTGGCTGCAGAAATAAAATCGGTGACATTATCCACATGAGCAAAAACATTAGTAGCAGTGATAAGGTCTGCGCCACCTTTTTCTGCTTTAATTTTCTGTGCAATTTCAGTTGACCAAAATTTAGCTAAAGAAGCAATTCCAAAGGACTCTGCAATTGCTGTTAAATTTGTCGCCGGATCTACATTCAACACTTTTAGGCCCAATTCCTCTTTGAACTGTCTTAGTAAAGTCCCGTCATTTCCAGCGATATCAACCATAAATGAATTTTCGTCCAATTGGTATTTTCTGGATAGTTCTTTGGCCATTTTTCTGCAATGATGAACATATCCGGTATTAACTGAAGACCTGTAGGTGTAATAACTAAACATTTTTCCTGGGTCAATTACCACTGATAACTGAGAAAGTGAACAGTCTTCACAAAAAAGTACTTGTAATGGAAATCTGTCGGCATCTTTAGCTCGTGAACTACTAAATTCCAAATTGTTAGCAAGAGGCATTGTTCCAAGATCCAAATATTTAGTAAGTTTTTCACTACCACAGGCTCTACACTGTTTATGCGGCTTAGCAATAGATTTGGACGTTGTATAATTAATCCATTTTTGTGTATTCAAGGAGGTGTCATATGGTGTCGCGAAAGGCGTGTCCTCAATTTTAACTCCTTTTACGGTTTGGTTTCGTTCATGCGCATGATGGAAAAGTGTTTTCCTGTCAGTTCCAAGATTAATTATACCGAGTAAAGGACTTAGAGCTGCTTCATATATGAGTGGGGCGATTCTATCCACATAATCTTTAGAAGTCCATTTATCCGTAAAAGCTTCCGGATAATCAAATGTGTTTTTTCCAAAACTCGTTCGTATGACTAAATGATTTTTAACACCATATGCAGAGCATTCGCCACCAAGTTTAGTCCAGGAATACAGATTGAAAGGAAGTATTTCGTCGGTTTCTTTATAATTTCCACGATCACCTTTGTAAATATAATCCGTAGAAATATACACTAAACGAATTCCCATTATTTGACATGCAACAGCTACGTTTGCCGCACCTATTATGTTCGTTTGGATTGCATCAACTGGAATCTTTTCTACTTTTCTATTGTCTGTTTCTGCAGCGGCATTAATGACGATATCTACTGGACCATTCGTTCTCAAGAAAGTTTGAACTGAATTTGCATCACAAATATTTACCTCAGCACTTGGAGGTGATATTATGTTGTTGTTTAACTTCTGAAGTTCTTTTCCCAGAATTCCGTTTCCTCCAAATAATACAATTTTCATTTTGTAAATTGATTTCAGTTATTGATTTAACAATACGTTAGCTGTTGCTTCTAAGTATTTCCATCCCCATTTTTGACATGGTTCTAAGTGATTTCCTTCTGCCCACTCATTCCAAGCATTAATAAAGAAAATATTTTCTTCTTTTGAATAAGGCGTAAAATTATCACAAATATGTCTTAACCAGTGTTCATATTTTTCTGGTGTGGAATCATGAAAAATCACGGCATCACTTTTTCTTCTTGCTGTATTGTCCCATTGCGGTGTGATTCCCAAATACCGTTTGTAATTAATCTTAGGTGGATAATTCATAGCTTGAAAAGCTACGTTTTCATATTTCCATATTTTGTTTTCTAGGTATGCAGACTTTCTAATCTTTAGTTTGTGTAACCACTGATTAATAAGCGTATCCTTCTCATACATGGGTAGGTTATGCCAATTAGGCTGAAATTCACAGGCTGCATCAAAACCGATTGAAGCGGGATCTATATTGGTCTCAAAAGCTTCAACACGAATCAAGTATAAATCCCCAATCCCTGATTTTATTGCTTCATTCCGCCATATTTCAACACTGCGATTAATATTCGGAATCATTTCTGTTCTGTATACTAGAAATACAGGCTTTCCGTCAATTCTAATGTAACGTTTATCAGCAAAAAAAGGCAATAGATATCGGATGTGTTCCAGGTCATCTTCATCGCTGTATTTTTGTTCGATCAAAACTTCTCTATTACCACCATCCCATTTTCTTGTCCAGTTTTCATTTGTCCAACATAGGCAAAACGGGAAATCAGGCTTCCCTAACCTTAACATATCCTCCACAGGTCGCTCCATTAAAGTTTTCCCTGTGAACCAACAATGATAATGACAAAATCCATATATTCCATGTTCTCGTGCAGCCTCAGCCTGTTGAACATGTATTTCATTCAATCTAAGGTCATAAAATCCAAAATCGGCCGGTTCATGTGGCTGATAATGTCCTTTAAACAATGGTTTAGCTTTAGTTGTATTGGTCCACTCAGTAAATCCTTTACCATGCCAATTATCATTTTCCGGAAAAGGGTGATATTGCGGCAGAAATAGACTTATGGCTCTCAATTTATCTTCCATTAATCTGTTGTTTAAATTCTCTAATCGTTTCTAAGTAAGCGTGTTCATTTTTGGTGTCAGGTTCTAGATGACAACCTTCTGCCCATTCATTCCATGCATTGATGAAAATAAACTTATTGTTTTCAGAAGAATTTTGTAGTTTTCTGTGAACTCGATTCAGCTCATTTAGAAATAATTCGGGTGAATCTCCATTTATGACAATGGCTGCATCCCCTTTTCTTGCTGTGTTATCCCAGCCTAAAAATACAGTTGGTATAATTTTATCAAAGGTTTCGGGTTCGATAAGTTGCATGATGTTGATAGCTTCCTGATACTCATAAAGTCTCTTCTTGCCGTTGGCGATTCCAAACTTTCTTAGATTACGTATTAGACGGTTAAAATTAAACTTATCTGTTAAAGAGAAAGGTAAAACTCCGAGTTGTGGTCTAAAATTGAGGACTGCGTCAAATCCGTAAGATAATAGCACATCCGTGTTCCATTCATGCGAATTCGAGCCAACAATAAACAATTCCAAACCCGTTTCTTTCAGGCAAGTTTCTTTAAAAATTTGAATTGCCTTTTCAATATTTGGAATATCTGAAGGTCTGTAAATTGTGAAAACAGGTTTGCCATTGTTTTTAATGTATCGCGGATCCGAAAAATACTTTGACAAATAAATGGCGTGCTTATAGTGATCCTCTTCATTGTAGTTTTGCTGAACGAAGATTTCTTCGTTTTCCCCCAGCCATCTTTTCGACCACGATTCGTTTGCCCAACAAAGGCAATAGGGGAAGTTGGGATCATTTCGTTCTAAAATTTCCTCAATTGGCCTCTCCAAAAGAAGTTTGCCATTAAACCAATAGTGATAATAACAAAATCCGTCAATACCATATTTGTTTGCCAATTCTGCTTGAGCTGTTCTTGTTTCAGGGACTCTTAAATCATAAAATCCCAGATCTTTAGGCAAATGAGGTTGATAATGGCCTTTAAACAAGGGCTTCGCCTTAGTTACATTGGTCCACTCTGTAAATCCATTTCCCCAAATTGCATTATTTTCTGGGATCGGATGAAATTGTGGAAGATGAAATGCGATTAGCTTTGTGTTATCAGTAGTCATTACTTAATTATTTTTCCTAAAAAATCTTAGGAATTTTGAAATTTTCTGAGCGAATAAATAAGATTTTGATTTTTCCAATTCTTCTAATCGATTTGCTAATTTTTTTAACTCTTGTAATTCAAACATCAACCCAATTGACCCTTTAAATTCATTCAAAAAATCGGGGACATAATTGAATAAAGTTGTTTTTTCAAGCGTATTATCCAAAATTTCAGAATCGCAAGCAATACAAATATTAAATAATGGTTTTCCATAAAATAAATCATCACCATAACCTTCTCTTACATCTGAATATTTTCCTGAGAAGCTTTTAAACCCTGCTGCTGATTTGTGTACTGGTTGAACCAGGGTTCCAATGACTGACCTCTGATTTAATAATACCGAGTTTTGAAAGTACTTCGCAATTAATAACTCAAATTCATCTGTTGTTAATTCTTTAACGTGATAAGGATTATTGGGATCATGTGGTTTATACAAATCCGTATCCGGTGTTGACATGATCAACATTCCTCCGGGCTTCAACACACGTTTAATTTCTTGCATGAATGCATCATGCTCGGTGGTGTGTTCCAGTGTTTCAAAGGAGGTTACGATGTCCACAGCGTTATCTTCAAGAGGTATCGCAGAAGCCGAGCCAACGCGATAAGATAAATTGCCTTTCAGGGCATATTTACGGTTAGCATGTTCAACGGCTTCTTCGCTTATATCAACACCTATTACAGAGTCAGCATTTTTACTCAATAAATGACTTCCATAACCTTCGCCTGAAGCGATGTCCAAAACGCTTTTACCTGCAACCATTTCGCAGGCAATGGCGTATCTGTGCAAATGTTCTGCAACACCAAGAACACCCTCCACGTCAGTAACCAATCGTTCACCAGTCCAGTCTAAATTTTCACTCATTTTAAAGTCGTTTTTGCTCAATTTTATTCCACATTAGTTGAGGTCGAATGACACCTGGAAAGGTGCCGCCATAGGTCCCACGCACTGTATTTCCATCTGATTTGTCGTTCACATTAAATCCAATCGAACCAATATCATGATAATGCACTTGAAAAGGGGTGTATGACATTGCAGCCAATCCACAGTAATGCATTCCTTCACTCAGAAAATTTGGAGGAATCCAAATAGTGGCTTCATAAATACCTGGAACGTATTCGAAACCCAAATTTGCGGTATCATGGGAGCTTAATATATGCACATCCTGCTGGTTGTACAGATTGAATCCACACAATAAGTCATTCGTATTTTGAAGTACCTCAAATTCCATTTTAATCCCAACGGTTTCATTGATCATGAGATTCACCTTTTCATTCATTGATGAGTCAACAATGCAGGCGGATCTTAGTCTTACAAGGTCATTTCCTGGAGCATCTTTACCAGGAAACAGAATGGATGAATGTGTATTGGTTTCTGCTGTGATATAGGATTGCAGAATTTTGTCGGTATTGCCTGTGGCAACTAACTGTCCGTTTTTCAAATAAATACATTTATTGCATAAACGGGCAATTGCATCCATATTGTGACTTACAAAAAGAACCGTCCGACCTTCATTCTGACTTACATCCTTCATTTTTCCGATGCATTTCTTCTGAAATTCGGCATCACCAACAGCAAGCACTTCGTCAATGATCAGAATATCTGACTCCAGATGTGCAGCAACGGCAAATGCAAGTCGAACATACATTCCGGATGAGTAGCGTTTTACAGGCGTGTCTATATATCTTTCAACACCTGCAAAAGCGATAATATCATTTAGTTTCCTTTCTATTTCCGTTTTACGCATTCCCAGAATGGCACCATTCAGGAAAATGTTTTCTCTCCCTGTGAGTTCAGGATGAAACCCTGTTCCAACTTCGAGAAGAGAAGCTATTCTGCCCTGGATCTTAATCGTACCTTCTGTTGGGGCTGTAACTTTCGACAGTAATTTTAACAGCGTACTTTTTCCAGCACCATTTTTACCGATAATGCCTATTACATCACCTTGGTTAATTTGAAGATCAATATCCTTTAATGACCATACAAAATTGCTTTTTCCAGTAGTGGTACGGTCATTCAATTCACCTTCAAATGTGGTTTGCGCATCTTTCCGTGAAAGTTTATTCCACAGTCTGCCTAAGTCTTCCTTAATTGTTTGACTTCCTACGTTTCCAAGTCTGTATCGTTTGGAAACACCGCTAAATTCTATGACCGTCTTAGATTGCTGCATTGATCAAACGGTATCTGCAAAATTCTTTTCAATTCGATTGAATAACACAATGCCGATAATTAAAGTAAGAAGTGCAAAGATGGAACTGTATCCTATTCCAGCTAAACTGAGTGTGCCTGATCCCGTAAATCCAAAGCGAAAAGCCTCTATTAATGGTGAAACAGGATTGTACAGGATGAATTTTTTATACGTTGCAGGTATCGCAGAAACAGGATAAATTACCGGTGTAGCATACATCAGCAGGGTTACTCCAAATGATATAAAAAAAGTAAGGTCTCGGTATTTTGTTGTCAATGAGGAAATAATAATCCCTAATCCCAGAGCCATCATTCCCATTAACAATAAGATGACCGGTAATAATAATAAATATTTGTTCGGATGAACCATATCCTGTGAACTGTAATATGCCCAGCAACAGAGAAATAGTGCCAATTGAATGAAAAATCTGTACAAGTTTGAAATTACCGTGGCTATAGGTGATACTAGTCTAGGGAAATAGACCTTTCCAAATATGGCGGCATTTGATGTAAAGGTCGAAGATGTGCCTCCCAAACACGATTGAAAATAATTCCAAATAGTTATTCCCGCTAGGTAAAAGAGTGGGGCAGGGATGTCATCAGTTGAAATAGAAGCAATGTTGTTGAATACGAAAATGTAGATGAAAGTTGTAAAAACCGGTCCAAGGAAGAGCCAAATCGGACCCAAAACAGTTTGTTTGTAAGAAGATACAATGTCTCTCTTCACAAATATCCGGATCAAGTCACGGTAGTGCCAAATTTCTTTTAAACCAATGTGAAATAAAGAGCGCTTTGGGGTGATGATCTCAGTCCAATTAGAAGAATCGCTATTTACATCTGTTGTGCTCAATTCAAAAAGATAAAATGTGTTGGAATTAGGTATTTGAAATGGTTATTTTTCTGATTGATACCTCAAAGGTAGCTAAAATACATTCTGAACCATTCTCAATTATTTCTCAATTTGCCTGTCTCTGTTATTGAAACCTTAAGTGAATGGTCATTTAACACTCATTTTTTGTAACTTAGCACAGGTTTAAAAGTTGACTGAATGCGTATTTATTTGCTTTGTTGCGCTCTATTTTGGAATGTTATTTCATCTTTTGGACAGGAATGCTCGTTGGTGAGTCCACGTGATGGGTTGGTATCGGATAATACAAAACCGTTGTTATTGTGGAACAGTGTCAATGGTGCTACCTCTTACCAGATTGAATTAGCTCAGGACGTATCATTCATTCAGAATTATCAAACTTTCAATTCTTCAGTCAATTCCTATCAGATTGCCACCCCTTTGGTTTCTGGGGCTTATTTCTGGAAAATCTCTACTTTGATAGGTGGACAATCTTACCAGTCCAATGTCGGTACCTTTACTATTTTTTCACCCACTGACCTGAGTGATTTGACCTTGTGGTTAAGTTCGGACTCTCTTGTAACGTTGGATGTATCCAACAAGGTTCAGCAATGGGGAGATTTAAGTTCAAACGCATATTCTTTCGCTGCAGACATCCCTTCTAGAAGACCAACCGTATCGTCCGGGTATTCTTCCCTAAGCAATCAATCTGGGATCAAATTCGATGGTACCCAACGCTTAATTAGTTCCGCAACATATTCGTTTTCTGATGCCAGTATTTTTATGGTAGGAATTCAGCATGCAGGAGAGGAGGGTTATGGTCGATTTATTGATCATGGATACAATACCGGTTTTTGGATTGGTCGGCCAGGTTCTACAGATCAGGTCGGTGGCGGTTTTATAGAAAGTAATCCATTCGGTAACTACAACCCTTGCTCCAATGATATACCCTTCGAATTGAGTTATGTACGCACCGGTTCCGCAACAAATTACAATTATAATGGAATGCCATTTACGCAACCAACGAGAACAACAACGGGAGGAGCTACGTTATCCAACAAAATCTATTTCGGTAGTGACATTTCAAACTATGCATGGGGTAAAAAAGAACTTTTTTCGGTTGTAATTTTCAATACGGATTTGACTCCATCTCAAAGAATGCTAGTCGAGCAATATTTAATGAATAAGTACGCTCCGCCTGTTTCACTTGGTATGGATATTATCCCAAATTATACCTCTAATACATTTTGTGTAAGTGAGACTTTATCAGCAAATTTCCCCTATGAGAACTATCTTTGGAATACCGGACAAACGACACCTTCAATCACAGTAACGAGTCCGGGAACTTACATTCTAAGAGCGACTGATATTTTTGGAAGGTTTTCATACGATACTGTGAAGGTTGTACCTCCATTTGCTTTGAATACCCCACAAACTGACGTGATTTGTTCAAACACCCAAATCAGTTGGGCAACTTCATTCCCGCCATCAGATTTTAGTTTTAATTGGTCAGACGGATCTACTCAAAGTGCACTGAGCATTTCAAGTCCAGGGTCCTATTCCGTTATTATTTCAGATAATTTTGGTTGTCAATTCTTTTCTGACACATTACAATTGACATTAGATAATTATCAAAATGTTCCATTTCTTGGTAACGACACTACCTTGTGCACAGGTAATCCGATTTCATTACAAATGGGTGCAGATCAAACTGTTGCATATTCTTGGCAAGACGGAGCATTTACAACACAAACGTTTTACAATGTCGGTCCATCAGGCTATTACTGGGTGGAAGCATCAAATGAAAATGGATGTATTGGAAGAGATACCATTTACATAACCAACGTTGGTACAGCTCCATTAGCTGATTTTAATGTTGACAATCAGTGTTTTGGGCCTCAAGCCAATATCCAGGATCAAAGCACAGGAGTCGGTGCTGATTTTGTAGCGCAATGGCAGTGGGATCTGGGTAATGGAACCATGATCAACCAGCAAAATGTGAATTACACGTATCCGTCTCCTGGGGTCTATCCGATAGAATTGTATGTTCAGTCACTCGGTGGTTGTGGTGCGTATCATTATGACACGATAGAGGTGTTTGCCAATCCAACGGCTGTTTATACGTTCTCCGGACACTGTGTCGATCAGGAAGTGCAGTTTACAGATGGTACGCAAGTAGGTAGCTCACAGGTCACCTCGTATTCCTGGAATTTCGGTATACCTGCCACCGGCTCCTACAACTTCTCGAATATTCCTATCCCAAACCGGATATACGATGAGGTGGGTACCTACATCGTAAAATTGGTTGTAACGGATGGAAATGGCTGCAAAGACAGTATCACTCAAAGTGTACAAATCGATCCTTCACCTGTTCCTAATTTCGTTTTTGAAAGTACCTGTCAGGGAACACCGATCCAGTTTTTAAATACATCGAATACGCAAGCTTCCTCTACGTATTTGTGGGATTTTGGTGATAATACAAGTTCGATTTTGGTGAATCCGCAGCATACTTATCCGGATTACGGAATCAATTCGGTTTCACTTCAAATTACAAACCTATACAATTGTTCTTCTACATTAATGCAAGAAGTAGTGGTGTACGCTTTACCGCTGACCTCTCTTCAGATCGGAGCTGCATGTGTGGATTCGTATGTCACCCTGGAAAATACTTCAGAAGTTCCATCAGGGGCGATTGATTCTACCATATGGGTAATCAATCAAACGGATACGCTTTATGGAGTGAATGCATCATGGTTGGTGACTTCGCTGGGTCAACAACAAGTGGAATTGTTCACCTGGTCTGCTCAGGGATGTGCGGCACAAAACAGTCAGTTTTTTGATGTGAGTGAGCAGTTCAATGCGTCGTTTTCTACGTATCCAGGCATTGTAGCTGCGGGTCAACCTTTTACATTTGAAAATACCTCCAATCCTGGTTCTGTTGCTTTATGGACCTTTGGTGATGGCGGTTTCTCCACTGATTTTTCACCGGAGCATATCTTTGATGCGCAGTTTGCCGATTCTACCTTGACGGTGCTTTTAGTGGCTTTGAGTCCTTCCGGTTGTGTGGATTCCAGTTACCAGGAGGTACTCATTCAACGTGAACGTATTGACCTGGAGATTTCCAATTTGTTCCTTCAGAAGGATGGGAACTGGTACATCATGGGCGTTAAACTGAAGAACAAGGGAACAGTAGACTTGACGGGCGCAGATCTCGTAGTGGAAACACCCAAAGGATTGTTGTTCAATGAGACCTGGAATGGCACCTTGAAGCCAACGGAAGATTCCATTTACGTATTCAGTGCAATGCCTACGTCTATTTTTTCGGATCAGGATGCTATAGAATCGTATGTCTGCGTAAGTGGACAAGCACATGATTTGTATGGAACCTTAGAAACATATCTGGACAATAATAAGGTATGTAAAAACGTAGAAGGAGAATCCATTGTGTTACTTCCCGTATTCCCGAATCCAATCTACAAGGATTTTGTTGTTCGGATCTATCTTACAAATCCAGCGGAGGTATTCCTTTCTTTAGACGATGATCGCGGAAGGTCAGCTCAAGTCATGGAAAACGGTAATGTGTTGCAATCCGGGTATTATGAATATGTCGTTGATGCCGATAAATTAGCCGAGGGTACGTATTTTGTCAACCTTCGTTCCGGAGATGTGACGCAGTCGTTTAAGTTGTCTGTGGTGAAGTAGTGGGCTTCGGCATCGCTCAGCCCACTTCACCGAAATTTTCTTTTCGTAGATTAGTTTTACATTTCTTTTTTTCTTGTGAGCATACCGAGGAGGGTGACGATTAAAAACAATAAATAAACCGAGTAAAAATAAAATGAATATTTAAAAATACTCAGTAAAAATAGCGCATGATCACTAGATTTATTGAGGGAGAATGGTGTAGGCTGCCCTTAATGACCGATAATTTAATAACCGACGCGTCAGTCCGCCGCGCCCTGAGTTTATCGAAGGGAGTGTTCCGACCGAAGCGTCGGAATGTATCGCATCGCACTCGGTCAGACGGCAAAGTCTTTTGTCTTGAAGTCTTTTTACCCTGAGCATCGTCGAAGGGTTGTCTTGAAGTCTTTTTACCCTGAGCATCGTCGAAG
>CAIYQV010000379.1 GCA_903928365.1 uncultured Flavobacteriia bacterium | reverse complement strand
CTGTTGGATTGGTGCTTTCAGGTATTGCTGCAATACAATTGTTTGGTATATCGGATGCGTTGATTGATTCACCTTCAAAAAAGTATGAAATACAATATGCTGAGTTGTTCCAAATCAAAAATGGATTGCAATTCTTTTTTGGTGGAATTTTAGTTGGCTTTGGTGCGCGTTATGCGAATGGATGTACCGCCGGACATTGCATCATGGGTGTTTCTCAATTCGCATTAAGTTCGATATTGGCAACCATTTGTTTCTTTATTGGCGGATTGATTGGCTCCTATTTCGTTGTACCTCAAATATTTTGATCATGAAAATTATACTCACTCTTATTTTGGGTTTTTTGTTCGGAAATGTGCTGATTGCTTCTCAAGCGTTTTCATGGTTTAGGATCCAGGAAATGTTTCATTTTGATTCGTTTCACATGTTCGGTTTATTGTTTTCGGCTATCGGAACGGCAGCACTTTCTCTTTTTATTTTGAAGAAATTCAAGATCAAATCCGTAAATGGAAACGAACTGGAAGTTAAACCAAAACCTACGCAAATTCCGGCGAACGTGATCGGTGGATTACTTTTTGGGTTGGGCTGGTCTATTTCCGGAGCATGTTCTGCACCGCTATACATTCTCATAGGAATGCATTGGCAGATCGGATTGATTCTTTTTGCAGGGGCCTTGGTTGGGACATTTCTATATGGGTCCATTAAATCAAAACTTCCGCACTAATGACACTTGTTTTAAAAAAGACCGATGAGGCATTTGGAATGACCGTTTCGAACGAGAAAGGGTTATCCATTCAAATGGATGCCAGTCCAGATCTTGGCGGAAAAGATTCAGGGATGCGTCCCATGGAAGTATTGGCAAGTTCTCTGGCTGGCTGTATTTCGGTGGATGTGATTCTGATTCTTCGAAAACAGCGCATTGAGCTGACTCATTATAATGTAATCATTGATACCAAAAGAGCAGAAGGGGTGCCTGCACCTTTTGAATCAATCCATTTGACCTTTGAATTTTCGAAAGAAGTGGATCCAGATAAGGCAGAAAGAGCAGTGAAGTTAGCGAAGGAGAAGTATTGTTCGGTGTCTGCTAGTCTCCATCCTGATATCACAATAACACATGAAATACGATTCATTTAGTAAATTGAGGGTGCCTTTTTATTTTGAAAAAGGGGAGTGAATTGAAATGCGGGTCCCGTGAGGAAGCCGAAGGATCACCGAAACGGTCGCAATTTCAAGAGCGGAACGCATTTCAAAATGAAGAGCACCGATTTTCTTTTGCTACTTTTCTTTAGTGGATAAAGAAAAGTAGAGCTAATAACAGAATACTTTTATTTTTCTAAAATGAAAAAAAACACTGCCGCTATCCGCTTACAAAACAATCGAACTAGCCACAACGAACATTCCGTTCCGTTATATATGACCAGCAGCTACGTCTTCGATGATGCCGAAGACATGCGTGCGCAATTCGCGGAAGAAAAGGAAGGCGAGATCTATTCTCGTTATGCCAATCCAAACGTTCAGGAATTTATTGATAAAATGGCTTTTCTGGAAGGCGCTGAGTCCGGGTGGGCAACGGCGTCCGGAATGGCTGCGGTATTTACCTTCTTCGCGGCATTGCTGAAGTCTGGTGATCATATCGTTTCCGCTAGATCTGTTTTTGGATCAACGCATCGACTATTTACTGAGATTCTTCCGAAGTGGGGGATTACTGCAACATATGTTGATTTCGACGATTATACAGGATTCGAATCAGCAATAACATCTGATACAAAGATCCTTTATCTTGAAACGCCGAGTAATCCCGGTTTGGATATCATTGACCTTTCTCGTATTTCGGAGATCTGTAAACGCAAAGGGATCCTCTTCGCGGTGGATAATTGTTTTGCGACTCCGATCATTCAGCGCCCATTGGAACTCGGAGCGGATGTTTCTATTCATTCAGCCACAAAATACATAGATGGTCAGGGAAGAACACTCGGTGGAATCATTCTCGCATCACGTGAAATTACTGAGAAGATTAAAGCATTCGCAAGGCATACCGGACCGGCTCTAAGTCCCTTCAATGCCTGGATTTTGTCTAAATCTCTTGAAACACTGGATGTGCGGATGGAACGTCACTGTAAGAATGCATTCGAGATTGCAAAGCGCCTGGAAGGACATTTGGCTATATCGCAGGTTAAATATCCTTTTCTGGAAAGTCATCCGCAGCATGAGATTGCCAAAAAACAAATGGATCTTGGAGGCGGTATCGTGACCTTTGAACTGAAAGGTGGTTTGGAAGCAGGTAGGAAATTTTTAGATGCGCTAGACATGTTTTCCCTTACGGCCAATTTGGGAGATACCCGCAGTATTGCGACGCATCCGGCTTCTACAACTCACTCTAAACTCACACCTGAACAACGCGCTGAGGTAGGAATTGGAGAAGGCATGGTTCGACTTTCTATAGGGTTGGAGCATTTGGAAGATATCTG
>CAIYQV010000378.1 GCA_903928365.1 uncultured Flavobacteriia bacterium | reverse complement strand
GATAAACTATCTGAGATCCCAAGGATTGTTGCTCATGTGCACCCCGAATACTTTGAGTTAATCCGTCATTCTTTAGATGGTGATTCAATTAATTTAATTTTGGAATCCTTAAAATCGAGAACAACCGAAGCAGGATATTATAACGATGATTCTTTTTCAAATTTATATTGGACCAGAATGAATATTGCTGAAATAAATCGCTATATTTCTATTTATTATAATAACAGAGAGGCCTTGGAATTATTAGTCGGTAATTTCAAGATTTTATCTGAACTAGAGGGTAAAAAAGAACACATTGAATTGTTAAGTCAATTCGATGTGAATTATGCTAAATATGATGTCGAATTATAAAATAAAGTATGGATATGGATCATAAAAAAAGTTGCAACTGCTGCGAATGTATATGGCAGAGGTTAATTGAAAATCAAGGAACAGCATTTACTTTAATGCGAGGTAAAAATGTTTCTTACAAGATAGAGGGGCAATATGTTGCCTGGATTTCAATGGAAGCTACTCAGAGGATTCTTTTTAGACAAAGGAGATCGAGTATTTGTAATTCGATACCTGCTCGTCAAAACAACTTAAGTTCTTCAAGATATCCAGGTACAGCGACGTCTTACAAATGGGCATTGTTAAATGATCCAAGAATCTGGTTATTATGATCCTCAATCATCCACCCAACCTCCCACCACGCCTCCTGCATAGAATGGAGGCAGTTCAATCGGAAGATGACGCATACGCTGCGGACGAACTCGTTGAATTAGGTGAAGAAATCCTGTCGCAACTGGCAGCCATGGGCATTGCTGTGTATTTGCACCAGCCCAGACAAAAGGAAGCATTCAACGACTTTTTGATCTCGTTATTTTTGTCGAATGGACATGCCTATAATGCAGGTCCACTGTATCGCTGGGCGGCAAATATGATTAAAGAAGCGGAAGGCAAAGATGCGGAATTATTAAAACCCTTTTTCTGGCAAGAGAAGGACGGAAAAGAAGTGTTGAACGAGGCCATTCATCATTTGGCGAGTTTGCGCAATGCGGTGATGCATGGCTTCTTTGTTTTGCCTCCGGAACGCAACCGGGATGAGGCGAAGAAAATGGAGTTGATACTCGAAAAAATGAGCCAAGCAGGTTTGTTTGGTAAGTCTTTGGGGAACTTTCATTTCCGGGATCAAGATGGTTTCAACGGCCATTGGAACATCACTGATTCCAAAGCCTGGGAACAATTCTCAGACTGTCATGCCTTTGGTGAATTGGCCAAGCGCGTTTCACACGAATATTCAGAGAATTTCAGAACAGAGGAACAGACCTTTGCTTATCAGAAAGATACTACCATTGCAAAGCTTGAAGAACAAACGCAGGCCTTACTTGCAAAAGGAAAAGGCGCACTGTTGTGCTGGTACCGTCCGGGTTCGGCGCAAGGTGAACAAGCCTACCGCGCAATGATACAAGTTGTTTCTAGTGAAAACTATTTACCTGTTTTCTATGCGCTGCATGACAAAGGAGCAACCTTCACCAGATCTTTTCTTGAAAAGGAACTCGGGAAGGTTTTATTCGCGCTCACCCAAAAAGAAAATGCCCGCAAAGAACCCATTAAATTCCTTAAGAACAAGGACAACAGTAAGTTTATTACGAAAAAACCGGTAGTGGTGCTGCACAATGTACATGTGGCCTTATTCAATGACGCCCACCTCACCTTGTTCTTCAACGAGCTCTTCGATGCCGGCGTGCCCGTGCTCTGTACCTCTTGGTCCTATCCCTACTTGCGTCGTTTTTTCAATGCCGAAGTCACTCTGGAAGATACTGCTACGAGAGCAAGTGAAGAGGTAATAAGCTATTCACTGAATAACTATTTGCGTTTCAAAGGTCCGAGCAAGGAACAAAACAATCAGCTTAAAGAATACCAGAAATTGGAAGAGATCGTTCATGCCATTCATAAAAAACTGCAGAACAACGAAGCAGTCGTTGCCCGTCGTTTTTCCGATGAGCACTCCTACCCCATTGAATACGTGCACGAGGCATTTGGGATCCTGAGTCCGTTCTATCATTCCAAAAAAGAAGCATTCATTCAGGATGAAGTTGACGAACTCTACGGTTTCCCAAAAACCATTGAAGAAAGTTCACGGATTTTTCTTACATTAGGCAGGCGAGATGTGAAACTGGAGTATCAGCATCGGGTCTTGGAAAACAACTATAATAATCACTAAAACAATGAATTATGGAAGAATCGTATTTCAAAAAGTATTTTGACGGACTGTTTTCACTGAAAAAATTCCCAATTAATTTTTTTGGCGGATTTGCATTGGGTGCAATTTTGTCTGTTTATCCAATGTTTGAAAAGAAAATCGATATTTTTCAACCCGACAAATTGAATTTTATAATTGGCTTTGTATGGGGATACATTCACATGAATTTTGTAGTAAAAGAGGTAAGAATCATCACTTTCAATGATGCCTTGAAATTCATGCTTCCGATAGGTGGAGGACTTGTTTTAATTTTAACGCTATTAGGCCTTTAAATGTCGAATTCCATCACACCCTACCACGAGCGTTTATTGCTGATCAAGCAAGAAAAAAGTGTTACATCAGACCAGGAAGTTTTAGTCGGAATCATTGAAGACGATCCCGCCGGACTCAACAATTACTTCATGGCCGGATTAGGACTGTGCACCCTGATGTTGCGCATGGGAGCAGTGATACAGCTGTGCCGCAAATTTGAGTCGCTGGATGATCAGGGAGATGCCCTGTTCATGAAACAAGTGGTCGATAATCTGCGGGAAACGCTACCTTCCGACACCAACTGGAAAAACCTATGGGTGATCAGTACGCATGATGAAAAATGGCTGGCACCTACCCTGCAACCCAAAGGCGGACAATCGCTTCTGGAGCGTTTTGTGACATTCCGAAACCGTTTTGTACACCAGCAGATTCGAATCATTCCGGAGCATGTTAACGAACTTTCAAAGGGCATTATCTTACTGGATGAATTTGTCGAATTACATCAATTGTTCAGCGACGGAGAACT
>CAIYQV010000377.1 GCA_903928365.1 uncultured Flavobacteriia bacterium | reverse complement strand
TTCACGACATTCTATTGGCAGACAATGGTGATAAGGTGGATGAGAAATGGATCAATGTGGCTCCGGAGGTGTTTGTGAATTCACATTTGCCTCTAAACGAAAAGGATCAGTTACTTGCAATGCCTGTTTCAAAAGAAAACTTTCAGTCTTCTCCTCTGTTGACAAGCAGTTCCAGACAAAATTCCTTGCCTCAACTAAATTTGAAAAGGGTGAATTACTTCAAGGATGCCCTGTCTTTTGATGTGAGTGGGATACATTCTGTTCAAGTTTATCAGTTGCCGGCAGCCTTATTGAATGTGGTTTATCGTGGAGAGAATCCGAAAATCACTTATACGCTCAAACCGATGGAAGCAATGGTGTCAGAAATGGATGGAAAAACGTTGGTAAGTCTACCGCTGACTGATCACCTCAATTTGCTTCGAGTGGTGATAGATGGTGAAATTCAAACAGACGTGAAAGCGCTGAAAAATGGTCCGGAGGCTATTTTTAAACACTATATGGCAGTAGCTGTAAACACGCATGCAGATCCTTTTGTTAGAGGAATACTTTCATCAGTAAAAATGAACGATACGGATCGCTTGAAAGCGTTGGTAGGAGATACGTCTGATGTCTTTTTCAGTACCAAGAAAAAACTCATTTTGCCTGCTGATATCGTGAAGTCATTATCCTTATGGAATGGCGAATTATCTGCTCTTACGATAGAGAAATCCATGATAGCTCTGACCGATGACCTGGGGAATCCGGTATTTGATGAGCAGGGAATTCCTGTACAAGAGGAAAAACAGGAATGGTATATGGAAACGCCGGTCAAGGTGCGTGTGTACCTGGTTAAAGAAGAAAAGGCTTATCGGGTAGATCGGGTGGTGAAAATGCCATAGGATTAAATCCCTCTTCATACACAGGGACGTGCTTCGTAGAGCCGTCCCTTTTTTATGAATTATAGTTATATTTAAATGTTGAACTAGGTTATCTAACGAAGGGTTAAAGCCGCGATATAATTATCTATATGATACATTTTCAGCGATTTACTGTTTAAAAAAGAAATTCTTCGTTCTATTCTTTACTAAATTTGATGTTTTAATAATTTTCTGAGATGAATATATCGAGATTGATTAAAAATCTTATTCAAATCATTGTAATTGGGGCTATCTTGGTTGTTACAAAAAGAAAGATGAAATGGATCTTTTGGCCTTTTTTTGTAGGTCTGAGTTTACTTTTATCTCCTTGGTTAGTTTTTTTGATAATTATTATTGTTGAATTTGTGATTGGTTTCATAACAGGAATGAATATTGAAATCAATAACTACGATTGGGTTGTTTTTCCGATATGGGCAATAGTCTTCGTCATAATCACACCCCTTATTTACAGATCCATTACATTGATTGAAGAAGAATTGGATGGTAAGCCAACGGATATCTCAATCTGGGGTAAAGTCTTGGGTTTTCTTTGGGGTGTATTGGTAAATATATTTTTATTGTACCGCTTGGATTTTTTTCAGAATTTCTATTGACTTGAATTACAAAACAATCCAAATTGTATATGGATACAAGATTTCATGAGATTGTTGCGATCCTAAATTTTTTTAGATGCTATTTTAAATTAAAGAACAGCCCGGATTCCCGGGCTGTTGTTCTTATTCATTTTTCTGAAGGGATCTCAGTTCGATCTTTTACCATCCAGCTCCTGCACTGCTAGCCGTAAATCGTTTTCTGAGCAACGTTTCAAGGTTAATGGAATGTTTTCCGAGCTGTTTTTAGAATTGTCAAGAAAAACATTTTTGACATGACCGAACAATACACCTTGATCATCCATATAAACGGCAAGAACATCAAATTTTGCATTAAGTGGAACATTGTCAAAGATGAAAACATTGTTCTCGCGCCGTGTGTAAGGAATAACGATGTTGTTTGAGTCCAGAGCAATAGTGACACTTGGAACCACATTTTTATCGACCTCTATCATTACTGTTCGACTATTTTCCGGATTAAAATTCTTGTCACAATTTACAGGTCCTAAACTTCTTATAGTTAATGATCGTTCTGGAGAAAAGAAAATGGAACGTGTCATCTGCTGTGGATCCAACAAGGTCATAGTCATTGATTCTTCAAATGCCGCATTGGGATGGCCTCTTTTTTCGACTTTAAGCGCCTTATAATTCAAGCCACTTATATTCATTATCAGTTCGCTGTAAATTTCCATTGTATCCAGATTTCGAATTTTATATGCTTTTGAAATTAATATGGGTTCCAAGGAAGTTTTGTTTTGAGGTTCTGTTGACCACTTAGAAACCGTCTCGCCATTTCGGGCATAATATGCTTCCATGCCATCATCCGCTTTTTTATCTTTAAATATTACTTGAAGAGACGATCCTTGCTTTAAATTGAGTTGTTCATTTTCCGAAGTAGCTTGAATATCGATTGTACCACCCGATTCAAGTAGTTCATCCTGTGTTGTTGAGGTACTTAAATTGTTCAGTATGAAATCGCTTTTTTTGTAAAATTCAGTGAGCTTAATCTCGATAGGCGTATTCGGATTTTTCGTAACAAATGAACCGGCCCGAATGTAGATTTGTGTTCCTTCCTTGCCGATGATGATTGTATCTCGTTTGGGATTGATGAGATAGGTCTGTGCCGGTTTGGCTAATTTTTCGATTTGATTTGCCTG
>CAIYQV010000376.1 GCA_903928365.1 uncultured Flavobacteriia bacterium | reverse complement strand
GTTATTTGCCCTGTATATCTCAGATCGTTGGAAATTGGAATAAGGGTAGAATTATCAAGTACCCTGTATTTCTTGTCTGAGGTAACGGTTGGAGCTGCATAATCATTACTGTACTGCTGAAAATGATTCTTACTAAACTCATCAAAAAAAGGAAGCTGTAATGTATCTACAAAGTAAATAAACGTGCTGTCGAATGAGCCGGCCAGAGATTTAAAGCCTTTTTTCAAAGATTTCCCAAAGAGATCGTGATTGAACATGAGCGGACCATACTCCTCATTCTGCGCAAAAAGTGCCAACGAATTGAGAACGATTACAAAAGCAAGCAGGATACGGTACATGTGCACGAATTAAGGCTCTTGAGGCAAACCACCAAAGTCCTTTGTTGCATAAACTGTGATGGTAGAACGCGATGGAATCGTTATCCCTTCTAAATACTCAGGGCTTTGCGACTCTATACGAGCAGCGAGTGAATCTTCTGATGTAATACAATCAGCACATACCGGGATGAACGTAAATTCGCCCACTTGCATTAACAATTCCTGCGCTTCAGCCAATGTTAATCCATAAAGGTCCGGAATATCCACCGGTTCCCCAGCGTCATTCTGACCGACAATAAGTACGATCGTCGCTCCAATTGGAACCTTACTTCCTTCTTTTACCGGACGGCCTTTGTACAATTGTTCCAGGACTGCGCCATTTGCTTCATTCGTTGGACGGTATTCGATGCGACATTTCAATCCGCGGTTTTCAAGAATACTCTCCGCAAAACGCTCTGATTTATCAACCAAACTTGGCATTTCGACCAATCGTGATTTTTTGGAAACACGTAATCGAATGATACGACCTTCTTTTACTGGAACGAGCGATAACGAAGTCGCATCAGGATCCTGGTCCAAGATGGTTCCTTCCGGTTTGGAGGGATCATAAATGGAATCTAATACTTCGTATTGAAGATCAAGGTCTTCCAGCTGACTTTTCACATTATTCACATTTTGCCCTATCAAATTAGGGACTTCAATGCGCTGACCATGATTGGTATAAGAGTCGAGGTAAAAAACTGTTATTGTTACGATTAACAAATACACAAGTATCACTAATCCGAAGTGCTTCAAAAAATGCTTACTCCAGACAAATGCCTTTATTTTCCTAAACCATTCCATGTTCTTAAATCGCGAAGACAAATATAGGAATTAAGCGCAGTTGCATGTACGAATGTTAAAAGTTTGGTGATAAAGCATGTGACTTGTAAAACTCATCGATGTAATCGAATGCTTCCTTTGCTGTATCAACGAGAGCAAATAAATTCATGTCCTTAGCTGAGATATTGTGCTCCATATGTAACATGCTCGTTTCCAACCAATCCAACAATCCTTGCCAATATTCTCTTCCAATCAAAACTACCGGACGATGATTGATCTTCTTGGTCTGAATCAACGTGAGTGCTTCAAATAATTCGTCCATAGTTCCAAATCCTCCTGGTAATACCACAAAGCCTTGTGCGTATTTCACGAACATCACTTTACGAACAAAGAAATAATCAAATTCAAGATTATGTTCAGGATCAATGAATGGATTGTGGTTCTGCTCAAAAGGAAGATCAATGTTCAATCCGACAGATTTTCCTCCACCTTGCTGTGCACCTTTATTTCCAGCCTCCATAATTCCCGGACCTCCTCCAGTTATGACGCCATAACCAGCTTCAGCTAATAGTTCCGATATTTCAATACCTATCTGATAATACTTGTTATCAGGCTTTGTCCGAGCAGACCCAAATACACTGATGCATGGACCTATTTTAGCCATGCGCTCATATCCTTCCACAAATTCGGACATGATCTTGAATATCGCCCAACTATCGTTGATCTTGATATCGTTCCAGTCCTTCCTGATCTTATTCATGTTACAGTTTATTAGATTTTTGAAGCAGTCAGCGAAATTACTACTTATTCAAGTGAACGCAGTCTGAAGGATATTATTTTTAGATCCTTCTATTTAATCCCAATGATTTTTTACCTTCGAATAAGATGTTTCGTGGTCAAAACTTACTATTTATATTCCATTTTGCTTTCACTTTATTGAATTCCAAAGAAGTGCATGCACAAACAGACTCTATTTCATGTAAACGTAAGGTCATTGCGGGCAGCCTTATCGCAACCGGATGGGGAGGAAGCATGTCTGCCCTATACAACGTTTGGTACAAAAAAGAGGATCAAAGCGCATTTCATTCATTCAATGATGGAAAACTTTGGATGCAAATGGATAAAGTAGGTCACACCTATTCGGCGTACCAGATTGGTTCCTTAACAAATGACCTGTTAGAGTGGGCAGGTTGTTCGAATCAATCCGCTGCCTGGATTTCCGGCGGGATCGGCTTGGGCTATCAAACCACGCTTGAGGTGTTTGATGGATACAGCACTAATTGGGGATTTTCGTGGAATGACATGTCAGCCAATCTGCTTGGTTCTGCACTATTTACCGCTCAGGAGATCTTATGGGATGAACAAAGAATCATCCCCAAATTTTCTTACCATCCCACTTCATTTGCTTCAGTCAGACCAGAGATTCTTGGATCTACTTTCGGGCAAAGACTACTCAAGGACTACAACGGTCAAACCTACTGGATCAGTTTTCATCCTTTTCCATCAAGAGAGCATACAAAAATTCCCAAATGGATCTGTCTTTCGATTGGATACAGTGTGCATGAAAAACTCAAAGGAGATATGGAAACGTTCACTGATCAAGATGGAAGAATCTACCATGCGCAGCGTGAATGGCTGATGTCCTTCGATATCGATTTCAGTAAAATTCCAGCAAAAAGACCTTTAATTAAAAAAGCACTAAAGCAGTTAAACTATTTGAAAATCCCTTTCCCGACACTTATGCTTCGAAATGGCATTGTGCATGGATTACCCCTCTATTTCTAGAATGATTATTTTTAGAATTCAATTCACTTACTATGGATTTCACTATCTCAACCCAAGAAGCTTACCTATCTAACTATCGTGCTTCCGTAGAACAACCCGAACAATTCTGGGAAGAAATCGCGCATCATTACAGTTGGATGAAGCCATGGGAAAATGTTCTTGATTTCGATATGAAGGATGCACGTTTTACTTGGTTTCAACATGGAAAATTGAATATTACCGTCAACGCGATCGACCGACACTTGGAAGCACGTGGAAAGAAAACAGCTCTCCTTTTTGAACCGAATGACCCAAATGAAGAAGCACAACACATCACCTACAACGAACTCTCAGAGCGTGTAAACAAACTCTCAAATGTTTTAAAGGGAATAGGCATCCAGAAAGGTGACCGCGTATGCATCTACCTGCCGATGATCCCTGAACTCGCTGTTTCTGTTTTAGCGTGCGCCCGAATCGGAGCGATCCACTCGGTTGTTTTTGCGGGATTTTCATCTTCTGCTGTAGCGGCGAGAATTCAGGATTCTGCCTGCAAAATTGTCATAACTTCAGATGGCGGATACAGAGGAAATAAATCGATCGAGTTGAAAAAGATTGTAGATGAAGCACTGGTCAATTGTCCTTCGGTTCAAAACACACTTATATTCAAAAGAACAGGTGATCCCATTGAAATGAAGGATGGATTTGATCTGGACGCGTCAACGCTACTGAAAGAAGCAAAAGATATATGTACACCGGAAATAATGGATTCAGAAGATCCGCTATTCATTTTATACACTTCAGGTTCTACCGGCAAACCAAAAGGCATGGTTCATACCACAGGAGGTTATATGGTTTACACCGGATATACTTTCAAGAATGTCTTTCAATACCAGGAAGAGGACATTTTCTGGTGCACTGCCGATATCGGTTGGATCACGGGACATTCCTATTTACTTTACGGAGCTCTTTTAAACGGAGCAACGACGGTCATGTTTGAGGGAATTCCTTCCTACCCTGATTTCGGAAGATTTTGGAAAGTCATTGACAAGCACAAAATCACCCATCTTTATACCGCTCCTACAGCCATTCGCTCACTTGCAAAAGAAAGTATTGATTGGGTCAACAGCCATGACCTTTCTTCACTTAAAATTCTTGGTTCTGTTGGTGAACCCATCAATGAAGAGGCATGGCACTGGTACGACACACATATCGGAAAGGGAAAATGTCCGATCGTGGATACCTGGTGGCAAACAGAAACCGGAGGAATTCTTATTTCCCCGATTCCAAACGTCACCGTCACAAAACCAACTTATGCTACATTACCTCTACCAGGGGTACAACCGGTGTTGATGAATGAACAGTCACAACCCATTGAAGGCAACGGAGTGACAGGAAATTTGTGCCTACAATTCCCTTGGCCTTCAATCGCGAGAACCATCTGGGAAGATCACCAACGTTACAAGGACACGTATTTTAGCACCTATCCAGGGTATTATTTTACCGGTGACGGCGCACTTCGTGATGAAACAGGGTATTACCGAATTACAGGCCGTGTTGATGATATCGTAATCGTTTCCGGTCACAATCTTGGAACTGCACCCATTGAGGACGCCATCAATGAGCACCCAGCGGTAGCAGAATCAGCATTGGTCGGTTTTCCTCATGATATTAAAGGCAACGCACTTTACGGCTTTATTATTCTGAAGGATAATGCCATTCAAGAAAACGAAGATCAACTAAGGAAAGAGATCAATCAGCATATCTCAGAGCACATCGGGCCGATAGCCAAACTGGACAAAATGCAATTTGTTTCAGGACTTCCTAAAACACGTTCCGGAAAGATCATGCGACGTATTTTGCGCAAGATCGCTGAAGGAGATTTTTCCAATTTTGGAGATATATCTACGTTATTGAATCCAGATGTTGTTGAAGATATTGTATCTGGAAAATGCAGTTAGAAGTTATAAAATCAAAATTAAGCATTCAATATTTGAGCGTTGAAAAGTCCTAAATGAAATTGTAAAAGAAATTAAAATGAAAAAGGGTAGTTTAAGTTTTTGCATATATAGTATTCTGCTTTTTGGTCTTAGTGGATGTAATAATGTAGATACTGGAAAATCGAATGGATCTGCAAAAGTTGTCTTAATTGGTAAGCAAATCTGGATGACAAAAAATCTCAATACTGATAGATTCCAAAATGGAGATCCTATTCCTGAAGCGAAAACAGAAGCAGAATGGCGATCATATTCTGAGTTCCGCAAACCAGCTTGGTGTTATTACAACAATGATTCACTGAATGGGGAGGAGTATGGAAAGCTGTATAATTGGCATGCTGTAAATGATCCTAGGGGCCTTGGGCCTAAAGGATGGCACGTTCCAACTGATGAAGATTGGGCGATACTTACCAACTACTTAGGGAGAGATCCAAGTGACAAAATGAAATCAAATAATGGTTGGTCCGATGATGGTAACGGCACCAATACTAGTGGCTTTTATGGGCTTCCGGGTGGATATCGAAATTTGGGTGTTTTTGATAACTTCATAGGAATAGGCAGTAGCGGTTACTGGTGGAGTTCCACAGCGTTCTACGGAATTGGCGCATGGGGAATAGGCCTGCATGACTACAGTGGCGCCGATGTACATAGATTCCATGACAATGGATCACAAGGGTACTCAGTGAGATGCGTTAGGGATTAATAACTAACCTATCCTTTTTAGTATTAAACTCAATAACAAACTTGATTAATGAAGTTAGAACTACTAAAGTACCCTATTCTTTAAGTCCAATTCCTTCAATTTATGAAAGTATGGATTAGACAGATTGGATTCAAGTAACATGAGATGATCCATCCGGTGACAATCGGTACCGACGAAATCAATCGCTTGGGCATCGATCAGGCGCTCAGCTTGCTTTTTGACTTCCATACCGTAATGACCTGTCAACGAATTAAGATTCATTTGAATTCGTACGCCCTTTTCTCTCAGTTCCTGAGCGCGCTCAGTTGAACCCAAATAGTAGAGGTACCGCTCAAAATGAGCCAAAACCGGCTTATAACCTGCCATTTGCATTTCAAAGAAGAGTTTATCTTCGAACATGGGCGCATTGTGAAAGGCGAATTCGAC
>CAIYQV010000375.1 GCA_903928365.1 uncultured Flavobacteriia bacterium | reverse complement strand
TTGCTGTACTTTACTTGAGATTTCACTGCGGAGATCACCTGATTAATAATGCGCTGGTCTGTTGTGGTAGTTTTAGATGCGATATTGCTTGCTGCAACGATCTCCCCATTCCCGTTCACAGTCAGTTTAAGATTGATCGTTACGTTCACATCTGTTGCAATGTGATCAACCGATGGGTTATTCAAACGTGTTCTGCCTTCGCCTGAGCCGTCTCCCGTTCCCTTTCCTGTTCCATTTCCGGAGTCATTTCCGAAGCCTGTACCTGAGCCACCTCCTTTTCCACCTCCATTTCCGCCGTCTCCAAATGGATTGGTAGAATGCTGTGTAGATGAACTGGTATTGTGACTATTGTTGGCATTTTGATTATTGCTCTGTCCTGTGAATACCTTTGTATCAGAATTGGTTTGGGTAGCAAACTTTTCAGATTGTGGTTTCGGAGCGTCAATACGATCTGGCGTTGGTGTTCCGCCACCTGACCCACCGGCGTTTTGTTGTACTTCTACATTGTCGATCATGAATTCTTCAATCACTTCATCAGAATTCAATGGGGGAGTGTCAATTGGAAGGGGAGGGTTAACAAAAAAAGTAAGAACACGCAACAATAAAAATAAGACTAACAGAATCGAAATAGATACAATAACACTGAATTGTCTGTCTTTTGGGTTTTCTAGAGTTAAACTGGTCATAGCTTTTTGGGAATTAACGTTTCCTTAGTGTTAAGTTACAGGATCAACTTTCACCTTTGGTTGCGATGATTACCTTCAAATTGTTCTCCATTCCAATCTGAAGCAGATCAACCAAGTCCTGAACCATCAGATCGAAAGGGATGCGAAGAATAACCGTATTGTCATTTTGTTTCTTTGTTTCAGTGAGAAGGGTAGGAGCAATTTGATCCAGGCTGACTTCTTGTTTGTCTACAAAGTACTTTTTTTCTTTAGTGACGGTCAGCGTAACATGTTGTTTGTTGGTCTTCTCATTGGCTTTCGATTCCGGCAAAGGCACCTTGATTACATTTGGGTTCGCCAGCGTTGAAATGATCAAAAAGAACAACAACAGGAAGAACATGATGTCGCTCAACGCGGAAGTAGCGACCTCCGCGTGGAATTTTCTATTTCGTCTTATCGCCATTTCCAGGATTATTGATAAGGTTAACAAATTCCAAATTCAATTTCTGAATATTCAGTGCGTATTTGTCGATCATACCGTTGAGTAGGTGGTAACCTGCGAAAGCAATGATACCTACTACCAGACCTGAACCTGAACTAATCATCTTTTCGTAGAGACCTCCGGAGATGTTACCAATACTCACATTCTCGGTAATTGAAATGCTGTAGAAGATCTTGATTACCCCTGAAATTGTACCAATGAAACCAAGTGTTGGTGCAATACCTGCGATCAAACCAAGATGGTTGATGTTCTTTTCCATCTTTCCAATCTCTATATTGGCCATTTTCTCCATGTTCGATTCTATCTCAGATGTTTTACCCGGACGGGAAACAAATGTTTCTACACCTTGCTTGATAACGCTTCCATAAGCAGTAGTGTCTCTATCCAAAGCGCTTAGGGTAGCGTCGAAATTGCCAGCTCTTTTTCCTGATTCCACACTATTCATAATGGAAGCATCGAGTTTAGTCACTCGCTTGATATATCGGAATTTCTCCACCATGACAACGAGGGTGTAGAAAAGTAAGATCCCGATAGGAATGAGGAAAACACCTCCTTTCATTAAGAATTCAAATGCAGAAATTTCTTCCGTAGTAACTTTTGGAGCTGCTGCCGTCGCAGTTTCAGCTACTACTCCTGTTTCACTGGTTACTTGTGCGTATACTGTGCCCATTAACACCATTGCTATTGCAGTAAACAGGACCTTCGTACTTTGTTTCATAATGACTTCAATTTTGGTTATGTAAAGTTATTTATTGAGGTAGCGGCTTACCTGAGCACTCCAAATAAATATTCACACAGAAATGTTTATGAGTCTGAAAGAAGAAAACTCAGAAAAGTAGGAAATATAACACGCCTCCAAGATAACCTGCTAATGCAAGTGGGGCAATGTGTTTGAGATACCAGCCAAAAGATATGTTTTCCATGCCCATTGCGACCACACCGGCCGCCGAACCAATGATCAGGATGGAACCACCTGTTCCTGCTGCATAAGCTATGAAATGCCACACATCTGCGTCTAATCCTTGATTGAACATGCCTAAACTTGCTGCCACGAGCGGTACATTATCAATAATAGCTGAAAACAATCCGAGCAGTGTTACGAAAAGTTGTTCTGGCATGATTCCGCTGATCCAATTTCCTAAATGGTCAATTGATCCAATGGATTCGAGTGCAGCCACAGACATGAGAATCCCCAGGAAGAAAAGAAGCGTAGGAATTTCAATTTTTGTGAGAGCTCGTAAGGTAGGGCTGCTTTTTTGTTCTTCATTATGGATTGAATCAGGCGAAGTGAATGTGACCATCCTGTGGGAATGGATTTCCGCAATCAACGCAAAAACAGCTAAAGCACACATCATTCCCATGTAAGGTGGTAAATGGGTGGCCATTTTAAATACAGGTACGAGAATGATCAGTAGCAAACCCGATGACAGCATGACTTTACCTGCGTGATTAGTTACATCTTCTTCTTCATTGGTTCGGTCAATATTTCCTCTAAAAACGGGTAAAAAGGAGGCGATAATTAGCGGAATGATGATGTTGATTAACGAAGGAACGATGAGATGTTGAATAAGATGTATAGTTGTCACCTTATTTGCGACCCATAGCATAGTGGTTGTAACATCACCGATCGGGCTCCATGCGCCCCCAGCATTAGCTGCAATGACTATAAATCCCGAGAACCAGAGTCGATCCGTTGCGTTGGAATTGATCTTTCGAAAGATGCTGATCAAAATGATCGTGGCTGTCAAATTATCGATCACTGCAGACAGTACAAATGCCAGAAGCGAAATGAGCCAAAGTAAGCTTGTTTTTTTTCTGGCCTTGATCACATTTTTAATGACATCGAAACCATGAAAGTGATCGATCAATTCCACAATGGTCATCGCGCCGATCAAAAAGATCAGAATTTCAGCTGTTTTACCGAAATGATGCAAAAGTGTTGTTTCGAGCAATTGCATTCGAGTATCATGGTAACCCTCTTTGAGAAGAAGAAATGATTTTTCTCCCGTCATTGGATCTATTCCGAACCAGCTATGATTCATTCCCACGGCAATAGCTGCCCATGAGCATACCATCATCAATAACGATGGGATGAGTTTGTCAATGCGAAGTGCCTGCTCAAAAATGATGGCCGTATATCCTAATAGGAAAATGACTACGACCAGCAGTTCCATTGGATCAGATCAATTGTTTGAGAGCGATCTCGAAAGCCGCTTTGGCAATTCCGCTTTTGGACGGATTCGATTTGTGTGCATTCACTAAAGCCTCACGAATGGTGTTGCTGGTATCAGCGAATATTCCCTGGTCCGTCAATTCTTTCAGGTCATTGCTCATTAAATAAGCAAAAACGCGCGCCATTCCGCAGTTTGAAATGAAATCAGGAATGATGGAAATAGAATTATCTGCTTTATCTGCAATAGGTCCAAAGAAGATCTCA
>CAIYQV010000374.1 GCA_903928365.1 uncultured Flavobacteriia bacterium | reverse complement strand
GGCATTGCCATTTTCAACGATCTCTACCCATTCCGTTTGTGGACGCAAGATCACACATGGTTTCTTGAAGAAAAACGCTTCTTTTTGTAAACCGCCACTGTCCGTTACGATCAAACGGGCATTTTTTTCCAATGCAATGATGTCCAGAAATCCTGCAGGTGGAATAATCTTAATGTTCGAATTACCCATGACCTTATCAAACAAATCTTGAGATAATTGATCTTTCATTTTGTGTTTCGTCCTCGGATGAATTGGCAACACGATAGCCAAGCCTGTTTCTTCCTGAATTTGGTACAAGGCGGCAAAAATACTTTCCATGTTGGCGGCAATGTCTGTATTTGAATCTCTATGGATGGTCACCAGAACATATCCCTCCTTCGAAAGATCCAAATCTTTCAAAATTTCGGCCTTTTGATCCGAAACCTCTGAAAAATAAAGACTATTGTCGTACATAATATCACCGCAGTGATAGACTTTAGGATGATCTGCACTTGCTTTTTCTTCAGAAACGCTCGCAAATCCTTCTTTACTGAGATTTTCTAAACCTGTTTTTGTAGGCGTAAACAACAAAGTTGACATGTGGTCACACGCAATGCGATTCACCTCTTCAGGCATTCGTTTATTAAAGCTTCGCAAACCGGCTTCCACATGCACCACCGGAATATGGATCTTAATAGCCGCAAGTGCTCCTGCAATGGTAGAATTCGTATCTCCATAAACCAAAACAGCATCAGGCTGCTCTTTCTGATAGATCTCCTCAAGCCCTTCCAGCATGCGAGCAGTTTGCGCACCATGTGAACCGCTTCCAACCTGTAAATTGTAGTTTGGGTGCGGAATCCCCATCTCCTCAAAGAATACGGCAGACATGTTCTCATCATAATGCTGACCCGTATGAACAATGATCTCTTCCAGCGTTTCACTGAAGTGATTTTTGATTGCTCTTGATATAGCTGAAGATTTGATTATCTGGGGTCTGGCACCTACAATGGTTATGATCTTTTTCTTCACGTTACTGCTTTAGGAGATGAGGCCGTCATCGGCGAAGCTAAAATAACCATTATCACAGAAAATGAGGTGATCTAACACAGGTAAATCGATGAATTTACCAAACTTTACAAGTTTCTCTGTGAGCGAAATATCCGCAGCACTTGGCTTTTGTTGGCCACTGGGATGGTTGTGCACCAGAATGAGCGCCCTCGCCTTTTCATCCAAAGCCTGCTTAAAGATCAACTTTCCATCAGCAATGGTCCCTGAAGTACCTCCAATCGAGATCTGACAAACCGATAATACTTCATTGGCCCGATTCATATGAATCGTATAAAATTCCTCATGCGTCAGGTCAGTCAAAACAGGTTTCATAATTTGGTAGACATCACTGGAACTTGTAATGCGTGATGGTTTTGATTTTTGAGACCTCTGACGTCGCCTCCCTAGTTCCATCGCTGCGAGAAGAGTGATTGCTTTGGCGTCACCAATTCCCTTGATCTTTTTCAAATCTGAAAGAGAAAATCTCGTAAGTTCCTGAAGATCGTTATTAGCATTCTGAAGCAGTTTTCTGGCTAACACAAGGGCTGAATCCTGTTTTGTTCCATTATTGATCAAAATGGCGAGTAATTCCGCATCCGATAAAGCACTGCGCCCTTTCAGAATCATTTTCTCTCGTGGCCGGTCATCTGTTGCCAGCGATTTGATGGTTAGGTTTATTTGCATAAATTCATTTGCTCCATTTAAGTTATCATTTTTTTGCTTAATCCGGAACAAATCACACCTCATTTTTATTCTAATTCCACCTCTTTATCAACGTAAAAGGCACAGTTATTGACAAAAGCCCCTTCATTTAAAACCTGCAAGAGCGATGTGTACAGAAAAGATTCCCTTAATTTTGCTGAAAATTGAATCCATGACAAGAAAATTGATCCTTCCATTGGCTGTACTGACTGTTTTATTTCAGGGATGTGCACAAAATGAATCAGAGAAGAAAGAAACTGCGGTAATCAAACGAGAGCAACCAAAAGTGGAAGTCACCTTTTCATTGAACGATTTCCTTGCCGAGAATAAAGACCTGGATGCTGCCACTGAAAAAGTCTTCAAAACACTTGACGATACGGCCATTGTTGCTCAGTTGATCATGCCTGCTGTAGGACGTTTAGGTCAAACAGATGCTACCATTCAAGCACACATTAAGCAACGTATTATTGGAGGAGTATTGATGCTGAATGGCACTAAAACAGAATTTACCAAGTGGATTAAAAATTATGAATCTTTGAATGACAGTATTGGCAACCTTCCCTTCCTTTACAGTGCAGATGCCGAACCTTCTTTGTTTAACCGCAAAATTGCGGAAACACCTACGGTAAAGAAAGCAAATGAAATCGGTTCCGAGACGGAAGTCACCACCTGTGCTGACATGATCGCTAAAGAGCTGAATGACATCGGTATTAATTACAATTTTGCACCGGTTGTGGATGTAGCAACCAATAAAACAGTAGGTTACAGAGGATTTGGAAACAATCCGTCAAATTTGATCCCTTGGTCGAATACTTTTATTCAGAACATGCAATCGCATCAGATCATTGCTACAGCGAAACATTTCCCGGGACATGGTCTGGTCTCAGGTGACACACACAAATCACTACAAACTATTGATGGTGAGTTGAAAGAGATCGGGAATTACCCTGAACTGATCAAGAATGGCGTTCTTTCGATTATGGTAGCGCATATAGCAGTTCAAAACAACCCGAAATACGATACGAAAGGAATGCCTGCAACGACCTCTGAAACAATTGTCACGAAATTACTTCGTGAAGAATATGGATTCAAGGGATTGATCGTAACCGACGCTATGAATATGGGAGGTGTGGCAAGTATTCCGCAATGTGAGGCAAAAGCAGTCAATGCCGGTTGTGATATCGTTCTGATGCCTATCGATGCGAAAAAGGCGCATAAAGATATTCTTGACAAATACAGAAAAGATCCTGAGTTCAAGAAGAAGGTCGATGCTTCTGCAAAGCGAGTGATCCGAATGAAGATTGCAATGGGATTACTGAAATAAAATCAGTATTTATCTCACAGAAATTTCGGCTGCTACTACCTTAGCCTTTTCTACAAGCGTTTTCACATCCTCCTGACCGTATGTCAATGCCACCGCCATTCTGCGGTAAGGTCGCGTACTTGGCTTTCCAAAGATCTTGAAATCAGAATTTGGATGAGAAGCTGCTTTGTCTAAGCCAGTAAATTGAGGTTGCTGATTGCTTTCAGAATTTGCCAATACAACCGCACTGGCTCCGTTTCGCTCCAGTTTTACTTCTTTCACCGGAATACCTAAAATAGCACGTGCATGTAATTCAAATTCTGAAAAATTCTGCGTTCCCGCAAGAGTCACCATACCTGTATCGTGGGGACGAGGTGATAATTCAGAAAAATACGCACCTTCTTTTGTAATGAAGAATTCCACTCCCCAGATACCCGCACCACCCAACGCTTTGGTCACACGTGCCGCCATATCTTGTGCCTCTGCAAGGTGAGATGCATTCATCGGCATCGGCTGCCAGCTCTCCTGGTAATCTCCTCGTTCTTGTCGGTGACCAATAGGTGGACAGAACAAGGTCTCCCCATTTTTCTGAGTTACCGTAAGAAGCGTAATCTCATAATCAAAATCAATAAAACCCTCCACGATCACCTCTTTGAGATCACCTCGAGAACCTTCCATGGCATAGTTCCAGGCTTTTTCAATGTCTGCCTCCGTTTTAATCACTGATTGACCTTTTCCTGAAGAAGACATCAATGGCTTCACCACACACGGAATCCCGGTAAAGGCAACTCCCGCCTTCAATTCATCGAGCGATGTAGCGTATTTATATGGTGCTGTTCGAACTCCTACTTCGATGGCAGCAAGATCTCGAATGGCTTTTCTATTCATAGTAAAATTGGCTGCCTTGGCAGATGGAACAACCTGAATACCTTGTTTTTCATAGTCGTAAAAACGCTCTGTACGAATTGCTTCGATTTCCGGAACGATCAGATCCGGTTGATGTTTAGCTACAATTCGGTCGAGTTCCTCCCCGTCAAGCATATTGATTACCTCAAACTCGTGCGCTACCTGCATCGCTGGAGCACCTTCGTAACTATCGACAGCAATTACATATTGTCCTAGTCGCTGACATGCGATGACGAATTCTTTCCCCAACTCACCAGAACCTAAAAGCAAAATTTTTTTTCTCATAGAACAAAAGTAGAAAATGAATTTTTATCTTTCCACCAACGGATGAACGATATATTACGTTTATATTAACTAAAGTTCATAATTCGTTAATCTTAACTTAATGTTCTTTAACCGCATCACAGAAGCCCTTAACTCATTCGAACCTATCTCACTATTAGAGATGGATCGTGTAAAGTTGATGAATCGTGTCGATACAAAGTTTGCCTTCTCAGTTGCGGAATTTCTTCAATTATTACCTGAACTTAAGTCCCACTACCGAATTCTGGAAATCGAAGGAACACGCACGCCATTTTATGAAAGTCTTTACCTGGACGATGCAGATTTCACCTTTTTCCGGGATCATCACAACGGAAGAACCAACCGATTCAAAGTGCGTTTCAGGAAATACGTCGAATCCAACCTGGTTTTTCTCGAGATCAAACACAAATACAAAGGTCGAACAGACAAACGCCGTATCAAAGTGGATGAAATCCCTTCTGAACTAAAAGAAAAACACACTGATTTCATCAATGAAGTGGTCACGAACCAACTTTCACTGAAACCGGTGATGTGGAATTCATTCAACCGTCTCACCCTTGTAAATAAAACCGAAAACGAGCGCCTTACATTAGACCTTAATCTCTCATTCAAATGGAAAGAAGAGAAGATCTTGTTTGAAAACCTGATTATTGCTGAACTAAAACAGGAGACCGTCAATCGAAATTCTGCATTTTATCAATTGATGAAATCCAAATGCATCCGCCCCTACAGATTGAGCAAATACTGTATTGGTTCAATTGAACTTTTCGGCGGACGCCTGAGATTCAATCGCTTCAAAAAGAAAATACTTAAACTCAAAAAAATAAACTCTTATGCTGCTTGACTTTATTCTACCATTAGCGAAATCAAACGATTCATTCACTTTAACCTGGTTCAGCTCCGATGCCTACACTTTATTAATTCGCCTTGCTGTGAATATTACAGTGCTTACTATTTTGATTCGCTACATGTATTATCCTAAGACGCAACGAAAAGATTAC
Organism: uncultured Flavobacteriia bacterium; assembly: GCA_903928365.1. GTDB lineage: Bacteria > Bacteroidota > Bacteroidia > Flavobacteriales_D > Crocinitomicaceae > M0103. The sequence continues at coordinate 7,715 of CAIYQV010000374.1, read as the reverse complement.
CTTTTCACCTATTACCTGATAGGTATGATCACCTTCTTTCTTTGTTTCGGGTTGAAAAAGCTGGACATCGACACGGGGATGGGACTCGGTTTATTCGCGATTTTCGGTATCATCCGCTACCGTACGGATGCGATCGAGATCAAAGAAATGACCTATTTGTTCCTGATCATTGGTGTGAGTGTGGTGAATTCCCTGGCATCCAACCAGATCAGTATTGCAGAAATGGCGATCATCAATGTATCGGTGATGCTTTTAACCTACGGACTCGAAAACCTGTGGCTGGTTAAACACGAAACTCGTAAGACGATCAATTATGAGCGGATTGATCTGATTGTACCTGAAAAATATGAAGAAATGAAAGCGGACCTTGAAAAGCGCACAGGCATCGCCATCAACCGCTTCGAGATCGGAAAGATCGATTTTCTTACTGACACCGCTCAGATACGTATATTTTACTTCGCTGACGACCAGCAATTCTCGGATTATTCCGCACAATAAACCTATCTTTGGGGTAAGATGCCGTTTCGCAAACTGCTTTACCCTTTTTCCATGTTTTATGGCGCAATCACTTTCCTTCGGAATGTGTGTTTCGACATAGGAATTTTTAGTTCCTGGGAAATTCCTGTTAAATCCATTTGCGTTGGTAATCTAAGTACCGGAGGAACAGGGAAAACACCGCATGTTGCATACCTCGCAGACTACTTTTCAACCTACAGAAAGGTGGCAATCCTCAGTCGAGGCTACGGCAGACGAACCACAGGATTCCGAATAGTAACGCGTAGTTGTCATGCCTCAGATGTAGGAGACGAACCCCTCTCCTATGCAGTCGCGTTTGATGAAAAAGTGATCGTTGCCGTGTGCGAACGTCGCAAAGAAGGGGTCCAGAAATTACTGAACATGAATCCTGAGATCGATCTGATCCTACTGGATGATGCGTTTCAGCATCGAGCAGTGAAAGCCGGATTCAATGTCCTGCTTACACAATTCAACAAACCTTTCAGTAAGGACATCATGCTTCCAGCAGGTAATCTTCGTGAACTGAGATCAGGACGAAATCGTGCCAATTTGGTTGTTGTAACGAAATGTCCAGATTCAGACGCAGATGCAGAGCAGTCAAAACAATGGTCGAAAGAATTGCATTTCGATGAAAAAAGGATCTATTTCTCTGAAATAGCCTACGGAGAACCTGTCTCATTTGGCAAAGTAAAAGACACATTTGATAAGATACTATTAGTCACCGGAATCGCAGATCCCGAGCCTTTGAGCAAGCATCTTTCGAAACAAGCAGAAATCACTTTGTATCCATTTGGTGATCACCACGAATTCACACAGTCTGACATTCAAAAGATTCACCAAAAATTTGATACTTTTGCACCTGAAAAAAGTGCGATCCTGACGACGGAAAAGGACTACATGCGATTGCGAGATCGTATTGCCGATTGGAAGCTAAACGAATACCCATGGTATTACCTTCCGATCTCCGTCAGAGTGAGCAATGAAACAGAATTTTTTAAAACGATACGTACATATGTTGACACAATTTAAACAATCCGTTGAGTTCATCAAAAGCAGAACATCCGTTGAACCTACCATTGGAATCATTTTAGGAACCGGTTTGGGCGGACTGGTAAAGGAAATAAACGTAATCGATGAGATTCCCTATCAGGATATCCCAAACTTTCCGGTTTCAACGGTAGAAAGTCACTCTGGCAAACTGATATTCGGTGAACTTGGTGGCAAGAAAGTAGTGGCCATGCAAGGACGCTTTCATTATTACGAAGGCTACAACATGCAACAAGTAACGTTCCCTGTTCGAGTGATGAAATTACTTGGAATTCAGCGTTTATTTGTTTCCAATGCTTCAGGTGGTGTCAATCCAGATTTTGAAGTCGGTGAAATCATGATCCAGAACGATCATATTAACCTTTTTCCAGCGCACCCACTGATCGGGAAGAATTTTGACGAACTTGGACCGCGTTTCCCTGACATGAGTGAACCATACGATCCGGAAATGATCGGACTTGCTCAAAAGATTGCTGCTGAAAACAACATTAAAGTTTCGGTTGGAACATATGCCGGATTAACAGGTCCTACTTTGGAAACACCTGCAGAATACAAATACGTTCGTGTGATTGGTGCAGATGCAGTTGGAATGTCTACTGTTCCGGAAGTGATCGTTGCGCGTCATATGGAGATTCCTTGTTTCGCCATTTCAATCATTACAGACCTAGGAGTACCGGGGAAAATCCACAAAGTTTCATTGCAGGATGTAATTGATGTGGCTAACCGTCAGGAGCCAAAAATGACACTGATCATGCGTGAACTTATCGCTCGAATCTAATTATGGAAAAATCGGTCAGAGATAAATACGAAGCGGTAATCGGTCTTGAGGTACATGCTCAAATGCTTACTCTCTCCAAGGCCTATTCATCGGACATCAATGAATATGGTGCACAACCGAACACCAATGTAAGTGCGATCACGCTTGGACATCCTGGTACCTTGCCTCGTATGAACAAAAAGACGATCGAGTATGCCATCCGACTTGGCCTGGCTTGCGGATGCGACATTGCCAGAGATCAGTATTTTGCCCGAAAGAATTATTTTTATCCGGATCTACCAAAAGGATATCAGATCACTCAGGATAAAACTCCCATCTGCACAGGGGGAAGCATCCATATTAAAACCGAAAACGGTGAGGATAAAGAAATCCACATCACTCGCATCCATATGGAGGAAGATGCCGGAAAAAGCATCCACGATGTAGATATCTACGATACACTTGTCGACCTTAATCGTGCAGGTGTTCCTTTGCTGGAGATCGTTTCTGAACCGGATATTCGCAGTTCGCAGGAGGCATACAATTACTTAACTGAAGTGCGAAAGTTGGTTCGCTATCTTGATATCTGCGATGGTAACATGGAAGAAGGATCCCTTCGGTGTGATGCCAATATCTCCGTGCGTTTGAAAGGTGCCGAAAAATTTGGAACCAAAGTAGAAGTCAAGAACATGAACTCGATTCGAAACGTTCAGCGAGCTATTGAATTCGAAATTGAAAGACAGATCATTGCCATTGAAAACGGCGAAGAACTGACTCAGGAAACACGTTCATTCGATGCACTCAAAGGATTAACGATTTCCATGCGTTCGAAGGAAGCAGCCAATGATTACCGTTATTTCCCTGAACCGGATCTGCAGCCAATTGTCGTGGATGAACCTCAAATCGCTGCTATTAAAGCAGAAATGCCTGCTTTGCCGCGTGAACTTTTCCTAAAATACACCAACCAACTTGGACTTTCCGACTACGACGCTTACAACATTACAGACAACAAGGGAATCGCACTTTACTACGAAGCTTTGATCGCCCAAACCTCCAATTACAAAACGGCAGCCAACTGGTTGATGGGAGATGTAAAATCCTACTTGAACGAGTTTGGTGTGGAGATCGATGAATTCCCAATTTCACCTGAAACTCTGGCCAAATTGATTCAATTGATCGACAGTGGAAAAGTATCTCATTCGGCGGCCTCACAAAAATTATTTCCAGAATTACTGAAATCGCCCGATACAGAACCTGCTCTTATTGCGGATACATTGAACTTGATTCAGGATTCCAGTGAAGATTCGCTGCTCGGATTTATACAACAGGTGATCGATCAATGTCCAGCTGAAGTGGAACGTTACCGAAATGGAGAAAAACAATTGACCGGTTTCTTTATGGGGCAATTGATGAAGATTTCCAAAGGAAAGGCCGATCCTAAAGCGGCGAACGAACTGATGCGTAAAACCCTTGAAGGATAACATGAGAAAACTACTTGGTTTCATTTTACTGGTCGCTCTTTTCAGCGCCTGCGGATCCTCCGAAGGGAATGAAGAAACAAAATTGGACGTGAATTTTTCCGTTGAAGGAAAGATCTCCAATGCAAGCAACATTCCTTTGTATCTTGAAGCCATGAGTCAGAGCGGATCCATCAAAGTAGCAGAGACTACTGTTGGTAGCGATGGTTCGTTCAAACTGGAAGGAAATATTCCCGGAATGGGTATTTATCAGATCCGTTTGGGAGAATCACAAGACAAGGTAATTCCTTTAACACTTTCTCCAAAGGAACATGTGAAGATGAACACTTCCTTCGATGGGTTTGCTATTGATCCGAACTTCAGTGGTGCAGAATGGACACAACCCATGAATAAATACATGGCGCTTTATGCCGGTTTTTTAAATGGTCAGATGGATCTGAACGCCTTACAGGGTCAACTCACCGAAGACGAATTGATGACGCGTTATCTCGCACTTCGCAAACCCATTGATGACTTCGCTCTGCAGCAAATGAAAAAAGATCCGGATAATCCGATCAATATCATTTTATCAAGTTCTGCTGCTCCAACGACCGGTTTTGAGAACTGGGACCCAAAGAATCTTGATGTATTGCAAGCTGTGGCTGAAGCTTACAAAAAGAAATACGCTGGTTCACCAATGGCAACTACCATGGAGAATCAGGTTTTCCAGATTCAGAGTGCTTATCAGGAATATGAGCTTTCTAAAAACGGATCTAACTCTGGAAATTCGGCAATGGCACCGGAGATCAGTTTGAAAGACCCAAATGGAAAAATCCGAAAACTGTCTTTTTTGAAAGGAAAGATCGTACTGATCGATTTCTGGGCATCCTGGTGTGGCCCTTGCCGAAGAGAAAGCCCGAATGTGGTAAAATTGTACAAAAAGTATAAAGACAAGGGATTCACCGTATTCTCTGTTTCATTGGATGATAATCCAGCAGCTTGGAAACAAGCTATTGCTGCAGATGGACTCATCTGGCCGGATCATGTAAGCGACCTGATGGGTTGGCAAACTCCACTTATTCAATCCTATGGTTTCAACAGCATTCCGCACACTGTTCTTATCGACAAGGAGGGTAAGATCATTGCAACAGGTTTACGCGGTGAATCTTTGGAACAGAAATTGAAAGAGCTGATGCCGAATTAATTAAAGAACACTTTAAAATGAGATTATTTCTTCTTTACTCCCTATTGTTTTGCGGTTCATTGATCGCTCAGAAACCAATTCAAGTAACCGTTTCTGGTAACATCTTCAATACGAAGCTCGACTCTGTATCCGTTTCTCAATTTTACGGAAGTCACTACAAGGATTTCTTCAAAACCGCACTGAACAAAAAAGGTGATTTCGTTTTGAAAGGCACCTTACCAAATCCGGATTACTATGTGTTGCGTGTAGGTGGTTCACATGTGAATCTCATTCTTAGAGATGGAGCTGACATCAAAATATATGGCGATGGATCGAACATTTATGCATTTTGCAACATCGTTGGTTCGGATGAGAGCAAGAACATGAATGATTTCATTAAGGTAATGTCTGCCTGGAATTTCAAACGTGATTCAGCCATGGCCTTGATGCAGAGAGAGCCAGCAAGACAAGAAGAGATCAGTAATTCCATGACGGCGTCATTCTACACCTATCAGAGTCAGTTGCAATCCTTCATCGCAAAAAATCAAAATTCTCCGGCCTTGATGCCTGCCATCTCTGCTGTAGATAAAGAAAATGATTTTGCTACGTATGAATCGCTCGTCAACCAAATCAATGGAAGTTTCGGTGATTCGCCAACCGTGAAGGAAATGTACAATGGTTATCTGACGGCAAAGAAGCAGAAAGAGCTAGCTGAATTGCTTGCTCCTGGGAAAGAGGCACCGGATTTTGAAGAACTCATGCTGGATGGCGTGACAAAAATGAAACTTTCGGATCTTCGTGGAAAAGTAGTTTTGATCGATTTCTGGGCCTCCTGGTGCGGACCTTGTCGTAAAGAGAATCCGAACGTGGTAAAAACCTACGAAAAATACAAAGATGCCGGATTCACAGTGATGAGTGTTTCCCTTGATCGCGATCGTGCTTCTTGGAAAGCCGCTATTGAAAAAGATGGTTTGTCCTGGCCGAATCATGTAAGTGATCTTGGACACTGGGCCAGCAAAGTCCCTCAGATCTATCAAGTAAGAGGCATCCCTTTCACCGTGTTGATCGACAAAGAGGGTAAGATCATTAAAACCAACTTGCGCGGAGAGGCACTCGAAGCGGAACTTTCAAAGATCTTCGGATTCTAATTTGCGTTGAATTTGTCTGAAAAGCACATATTCTTTGCTTCTGACTTTCACCTCGGTGTACCCGACTATGAAACAAGTCTGGAACGCGAAAAAAAGATCGTTAACTGGTTGAACTTTGTTGAGCCTAAGGCTTCAGAAATCTTCCTGGTAGGTGACGTCTTTGATTTCTGGTTTGAATACAAACAAGCCGTCCCTAAAGGATTTGTTCGTTTACAAGGTAAAATAGCCGAACTCACAGACAAAGGAATTCCTGTGCATTTGTTCACTGGCAACCACGACATGTGGATCTTCGATTACCTGCCGAAAGAACTGGGGGTAAAACTCTACCGCGATCCGATTCAACGAGAATTTTTCGGTAAAAAGGTATTTATTGGACATGGAGACGGTTTAGGTCCCGGTGATCATGGTTATAAATTTCTCAAGAAAGTTTTTCGAAATCCTATTTCCCAATGGGCTTTTGCACGTCTGCATCCAAACTTCGGAATCTGGCTCGCAAATAAGTCCTCCAAGACGAGTCGTGCAGCGACAGGAATGAAGGATGAAAAATTCCACGGAAAAGAAAACGAGTGGTTGTACCTGTTCTGCGAAGAGCAACTTGCTCAAAAACAAATTGATCTATTCATTTTTGGACATCGCCATTTGCCAATAGATATGCCAGTTGGGACTAATTCCCACTACATCAATTTAGGCGACTGGCTCAATTATAACACTTTTCTTGAAATTGGTCCGGAAGTAACTTCACTTCAGTCATGGGACGGAAACGAAGCAAAACCCTTTCTTTTCAAGGAATAAATCTCATTTTTTCAGGTTCTTTCCATTCGTACCTTTCAACGAAATTGATCCCATGAAAGGAGAACTGAAACCACACTGGACGCTAGAGGAGTTCCGAACTTACTTGCTCTTATATGCTGCTCATGCCGATTTTCTGGAAACAGAAGAAGAAAAAGAAGCCATTCTTTCAAGGTGTGAGCCAGAACAATACAAACGGATACAGCGCGAATTCAACCTGGATAACGATTATAGACAGATCGAAAAGATCATTGTGCACCTTCACGCTTTCAAACTAACGAAAGCCGATGTCAAGAAATTATTGAATGAAATGATAGCCGTTCAAATGGCAGACAAACAACCCGATATTCTGGAGAAAAGTATGATGATGTTACTGAAACGGATCTTTGAGCAAGAGGCGGTGTAATTACATTCCGGGCATCCCTCCCATTCCCTTCATTTGCTTCATCATGCTCATCATGTTCTTCGGATTACTCATGAGTTTCATCATTTTCTTCGTATCCTCAAACTGCTTCATCAGCTTATTCACTTCCTGAAGGTTGGTTCCGCTTCCTTTGGCTATGCGGTTTTTACGCTGTCCGTTGATAATACCCGGGTTTGATCGTTCCTGAGGAGTCATTGACAAAATAATGGCCTCTATGTGCTTGAATGCATCGTCCTCAATATCGACGTCTTTCATCGCCTTGCCCATTCCGGGGATCATTCCCATGAGGTCTTTGACGTTCCCCATTTTCTTGATCTGTTGCAACTGACCCAAGAAATCGTTGAAATCAAACTGATCTTTCTGGATGCGTTTCTGAAGTTTACGTGCTTCTTCT
>CAIYQV010000373.1 GCA_903928365.1 uncultured Flavobacteriia bacterium | reverse complement strand
TATTCCTAATGCTCTACATCTTTGATCCGGCCCGACCTGAAGAGGGAGTTTTATTCATTTTGTTTGCCAACTTGCTTGCTTCGCTGGTGAAGCCATTATTGCTTTACAAGGATTTTCTCACCATACGTTTTCAGTTCGACATGCAACTAGCTAAAACCATGTTGGTCTATGCTATTCCTTTAGTCATCGCAGGTTTTGCGGGGATCATTAACGAAACCCTCGACCGAATCCTACTTAAACATATAATCTACGATGCTTCGGTGCCCTCCTCCCTCATGGAGGCCGAAACTCAGGTGGGAATCTACAGTGCCTGCTATAAATTGGCTATGCTCGTAACAATCCTGCTTCAGGCATACCGTTATGCGGCAGAGCCTTTCTTTTTCGCACAATTGAAGAGTGAAGAAAAGAACAAGGTTTATGCAAAGGTGATGAACTTTTTCGTTGCGATGGTGTGTCTGGTATTTCTGCTTGTTTCACTTAACATAGACGTTTTCAAGCATTTTATCCGAAACGATTCGTACTGGGTTGGCTTAGGCGTAGTGCCGATCCTATTGATTGCTAATATCTTCCTTGGGATCTACTATAATCAGAGTATCTGGTACAAACTGAGCGGGCAAACCCGTTTTGGAGCATACATTGCAATTTGCGGTGCAGCACTAACCATTCTGATCAATGTGCTTTTTATCCCTGTGTACGGATTTTATGCGAGTGCCTGGGCTACCTTGATCGTGTACGGATTCCAGATGGTGTTTTCCTATGTATTGGGCCAGAAGTATTACCCGATTCGCTACAATCTGCGTAAATTCTTCCTTTACTTCGGGGTAGCACTACTCATTTATTTTTTCACAGAAATGATCGATTTCACGGATCCTTACCTCCGTTTCGGTGTGCACAATGCCTTGATCATTGGTTATATCATGTTGGTATATTCCCTCGAGCGTAGTACCCTTCGCAAAGCCTAAAGTTGTTAATTGCTTTGTTGATTACTACTGAATACCCGTCGAATTGAGGTCGGCGAAATGCCTAATTTTGATTTAATTCGAGATACTATGCAGGTTAAAGTCAAGAATACGTCCGGAAATGCGCTTCCGGCCTACGAAACAAGTTCCTCCGCAGGGATGGACGTGCGTGCGGTATTGCAGGAAAATCTTAGTCTCAAACCACTTGAACGTGCATTGGTTAAGACAGGATTATTCCTTGAAATCTCTCATGGGTTTGAGTGTCAGGTGCGTCCAAGAAGTGGTTTGGCATTAAAAAAGGGAATCACTGTGTTGAATACACCGGGAACCATCGATGCGGATTACCGCGGAGAAGTCGGGGTGATCCTGATCAATCTTTCTTCCGAAGAAGTGATCATTGAAAACGGTGAGCGAATTGCCCAGCTGGTCTTTGCGAAAGTAGAACAGGCGGAATGGGAAGAAACCACCGAATTGAGTGAAACAGAACGCGGCGCTGGCGGGTTTGGAAGTACGGGAGTGAAATAAGTTGGAATCAGGACTTAAGGAGACATGAGTCAGGACTCCCCGAGTCAGATCGAGTAACGAAGTGTATCGAGATCACGAGGGGAAGAATTGAGAATTACGAATAAATAATTGAAGATATGAAAGTAATTGTACCAATGGCAGGAAGAGGAAGCAGATTGCGTCCGCATACACTCACTGTTCCCAAGCCGCTTGTGCCTGTTGGAGGTAAGCCCATTGTGCACCGTTTGGTGGAAGATATCGCTGCCGTTTGCACAGAAAAAATTACGGAGATCGCATTCGTGATCGGTGATTTTGGTCAGGAAGTGGAGAAGGAACTGGTGGCCGTTGCAGAGAAATTAGGAGCAAAAGGATCCATCCATTTTCAGGATCAACCGTTGGGAACAGCTCATGCGGTACTTTGTGCAAAAGAGAAACTGGAAGGACCTGTTGTCGTTGCTTTTGCGGACACCCTCTTCAAGGCAAACTTTAAGATCGATCCGAATGATGACGGGATCCTTTGGGTGAAGCAGATCGACGACCCCAGCGCCTTTGGAGTTATTAAAATGAACGAGCAGGGAGAGATCATTGACTTTGTGGAAAAACCAAAGGAATTCGTTTCTGACCTTGCGATGATCGGGATCTACTATTTCAAAGATGGCGCACGTCTCCGTCAAGAATTGGAATACCTGATCGACAACAATATAATCAAAGGAGGAGAATACCAATTACCGGATGCCTTGCGAAGACTGACGGAAGCAGGCTACAAGTTCAAGCCGGGCGAAGTGAACGAATGGCTAGATTGCGGAAATAAAGAGGTGACCGTTCACACCAACCAGCGTGTGTTGGAGTTTGATTACGATGATAATAAACTGATGGTGTCTGCTTCGGCGCATATTCATGATTCTGTAGTGATCCCACCGTGCTTTATCGGCGAGGATGTAGTGATTGAAAATTCAGTGGTGGGTCCGCACGTTTCACTAGGGAAGGGAACAAAGGTCATCAATACCATCGTTTCCAACTCCATTATACAACAGCATTCCTCGATTCAGCAGGCGGTCATATCCAATTCGATGATCGGTTCGCATGCAACATTTAAAGGAATGGCCCGTGATTTGAGTCTGGGCGATTACTCTTCCGTGGAAGAATGAGAAAACACCTTTCCATAGCGCTCGTATTGCTGTTGTCACTTACAGCTTGTTTTTCTAAACGAAAAGTACAGACGGTTCCTTTTTCGGCAGCTGAATTTCCCTATATTGAATCCTTCCATGAAGGCGTGCGCTTGAAGTTGCGCGGTCAATACAACGAAGCGATCACAGCCTTTGAAAAATGCCTGCAATGGAAAACGGATCAGGATGCAGTGTACTATGCGTTATCGGAGTTATACTTGTTAAAAAACGAACCACAGCGTTCGGCGGAATACATTCAAAAAGCTGCAGCCCTCGATCCAAAGAACAAGTGGTACGTGCAGGAATTAGC
>CAIYQV010000372.1 GCA_903928365.1 uncultured Flavobacteriia bacterium | reverse complement strand
TGAGTTTAGTAAGAATCATTTTCAGCAGTACAGTAATGATTATGCAGCTCCAACCGTTACCTCAGACAAGAAATACAGGGTACTTGATAATTCTACCCTTATTCCAATTTCCAACGATCTGAGATATACAGGGCAAATAACTTTCCGCAGAGTTTATGACATTGTAACATCCACCTACGTCGATGAACCATTTACGCCCAATCCATATAAAGTAGGGGATTTGAGCTCCTATCCTGTAAATTATGCTACCACAGACCTTTATCCTCCTTATTACATTTATGATACGGTAGGAGCACCTGATGTTTCAGATACCGTGTGGATTACTGATCCAGAATACTATCAGGACTCAGCGACACAATTTTTTATGACAATAACAGATCCTGATGCATATTGGCTCCAAGAACAGGCGTATCACAATTTCAGATTTGCGGTCGAACCAAGGTCGTTGGGTGTGGTGACATTTGATGGATTAGATGAGAATGGATATCCTTATGCCATAGGGACGAGCATCACAAATTGGGCAGATATGCTTACATCCAAACCGCTTGATCTTTCGATTTATGATGCTGCTGATTCAGTTTATTTCAGTTTTCTTTATCAAGCTGAAGGTTTTGGAGACATTCCAGAACCAACGGATTCACTAGTAGTTGAGTTTTATTCCAAAGATCTTGACCAGTGGAAACGAGTTTGGAGCGATTCAGGACAGGTTACAAGTGAATTTAAGGTAGGACATTTACTATTGAAAGATGCGGAATACTTCAAGAAGGGATTCCAGTTCCGTTTTCGAAATTATGGAGCCCTCTCAGGTAGCTTGGATCATTTTCATTTGGATTATGTTCACTTGCGCTCGTTGTCTGGATATCAGGATACCCTTTTTAAGGATTTTGCCTTCTCTTACCCAATAGGTAGTTTGATCAAATCCTACACTTCAGTTCCATGGGATCATTTTAAAAATAATCCTTTGGGTAAAATGAATGATCAAACTGAATTTACGGTTCACAACGGGAGCAATTTGTCAGAGAACAATCAAAATGGTTCCGTTCAAATTTCTTACGGAGGAACTGTTGAAGGTACGTTCACGCTAAATGCGCAAACACTTTCCGGAGGCAACATTAATTACGGCCCGAGAACGACCTATGCTTCTTACCACGATCTTTCAGGAGGTTATGTGTATGATATTACAAAAACAGGTCCGCAGCAAACATTTGAATTACTTGCTACTGCCTCTGCTCAATTCCCAAATCTTGCGCAAAATGATTCGACTGTTGGAGTGCAGTTTTTCTCGAATTATTACAGTTATGATGACGGAACAGCTGAAGCGGCATATGGTCCAACAGGTACACAGGCAAGGCTTGCGATAAAGTACAATGCCTACGAGGAGGATTCATTAATTGGTCTGAAGATCCATTTTGTACCTTCTGTAAATGATGTTTCTGGGAATTTGTTCCTGATCACAGTGTGGGATGATAATGGAGGTCAGCCTGGAAATGTTCTTTATGAGGATGATGTATTCTTCCCTCGTTCTCCTCAGTACAACGAATTACGAAACGGATTTACAGATTATTTTTTCCTTGATACGATGAAAGTTCCGGTTGGAACAACCTTTTATGTAGGGTGGAGACAATTGGATGCGGAACGTTTGAATGTAGGGTTGGACAGAAACCTGGATCATTCAGAAAACACCTATTACAGTGTCGATAATGGACTTACATGGAATCAGTCATCAATAAGCGGTTCGGTAATGATCCGTCCGGTATTTTCGACGGAATTGGATGCGCAACTTGGTTTGACTGATGAGATAAGTAATCGAACTGTAAGTGTTTATCCGAATCCTTCAGAGACCACTATGACCATTGATATCCCTGCGGAAGAATTTAAAGGGGCTTCTCTCTTTTCGCTCTCGGGTAAGAAATTGATGATCATCCATGAGAGGATATTTGAAGTTTCCGAACTTGCATCAGGAATGTACTTGCTTCAAATCAACGGAGTTGATCAACTGGTGCGTATTTGCCGACAATAATGAGCGAATTTTCTGAAGAAACTGAAGGCGAAGAAGAAGACCTCTTTGAACATTTTCGCTTCAAGGCTGATCCGGGACAGGAAATGGTTCGTATCGACAAGTTTCTGCTTGATCGAATGCCTAATACCTCGCGAAATAAGATCCAGGTTGCTGCCAAAGGTGGCAATGTACTGGTGAATGACCAGAAAGTAAAGCAAAATTATAAGGTTAAGCCGGGTGACATCGTTTCTATCGTGATGCCTTATCCTGTTCGTGAACTCGAACTTATTCCGCAGAATATTCCTCTTGATATCATTTACGAAGATGAGGTATTGATCATTGTCAATAAATCTGCGAATATGGTGGTGCATCCTGGTTATGGAAATTACACTGGAACACTGGTCAATGCATTAGTGTATCATTTTGAAAATTTACCAAATCGCATTCATGATTACTTTGGCCGGCCAGGGTTGGTGCATCGGATCGATAAACATACCACAGGTTTAATTGTGATCGCAAAAACAGAGGAAGCCCTTACCGATCTGGCAAAACAATTCTTTGACCGTACTACGGAACGTCGTTATCATGCATTGGTTTGGGGGGA
>CAIYQV010000371.1 GCA_903928365.1 uncultured Flavobacteriia bacterium | reverse complement strand
CACCTCATGCAGCATTGTAAGACATGTACTGTGACCGAATACAGTGAGCTCGAAGAAACTTTCGCACCTGAAGTTCTGGAACTGATGGTGGAATGGATACAAAAAAGGTAATGTCTCTACTCTTCGATTTTATTGTCTCTGAATGCAGAGGGCACGAGATCGGGAATCACTTTAAGCACAAGGGGGAGCAATAACGCACCTCCCGGAAGAAGAAAAATAGCCAGAGAAGGCATGGATTTCACAATGTCTTTAAACTGTTCTTTAACCAATTCTTTCTCTTCTTTGGTCAGTTCAGTGGTAGCTGATTTACGAATTAGGGAAACAAGCTCCTTACTTTGTTTTAGTTCGGTTGCCAGTTTGTCCTTGTTTCGTCCTAGGATCTTGATCCATCGTTTAGATAAACTACCATACACCTTTTCTACCGCAGATGAATCTGATAGAAACGGTACCTTTTCATGATTATTAAGGATAAACTGTTCCGTCAATGCCAACGATTCATTCAATTCATTTTCGCCCAATCCAAGGAAAACTGAAAGTTCTGTCAGAAACTGTTTTTCTTCTGACACAGCCTCATGATTTGAATAGATGACCAGGGCTGCCAGATCAAGCACAAATCGTTTACCAAGCTTACTCTTTTTAATTTGAGCGTTGAAATCCTCAAAGCTTCCTCCTTTTTCGAACCGTTTTTCAGCGACGGAACGATGTGCGTCTGAAATGTTTGCTGAAGCCAGAAACACCTTGAACATGGCCCGTTCCTTAGACTCAATAATCCCGTCAGAAGACGATGCCATCGCAATGGTATTGAGCGCATTCAATGCCATGTCATCGTAATGATAGATCGTTGTTTTCTTCTTTTCGGACAGGTATTCATGAAACAGGATCACATCCAGATAGATGAAAACATTGTGCACGTAATTGATCCAGAACTTACTCTCCAGCAAATTGAGCTTGATATCTACCCGATTTGCCAGAACGGACTCCAACTTCTCTTCTTTACTTTCCTTCATGAAAAAAGTAAACAAACCGGTGATCGATCGCGCTTGGTGATTGCCGTAGAATGACAAAAGTTTATCTGTGAATTGTTCTTTATCCAAAACCTGCCCCGGGAAATGCAGCTGAAAAATGAATAGATGCGCTTCGAACAACAGCAGTTTCAGTTTTTCCTCTGTTGTCCATTTGGAATCGTCAACGTCTTTAGCAAACAACAAGGACGAAGGATACCCAAAGTTAATCCCTGTTTTACCTAGAATCGCATGAATAAACGCTTCAGTCGTTATTGACTCAGGAGTTTGGACCTGGCTATTGATCTTCCCCTTACCAATGAGATCCACATATTTTATGATCCAACCTTTGGAGCCTGGAAGAAGATTGACCGTTTGTTTGAGTACCTGTGGCATTTCAGGGACAAAATAAGTGCTTTTAAAGCTTCCCCGCTACAACAAATGCTTTTGTTTTGGAGAACATCAATCCACCATCGAGCGAAAAAGCCTCGAAAACAGCCACATAAGTGCCAATTGTTGCTTTTACCTGCTGATCTGTGACGCCATCCCAATTGAAAGATCCCGTGGAGCCTAACAATTCATTTTTATACAACGACCTGATCAGGCGACCACGGTCATCGTAGATCGTAAAAGTTCCCAACAAACCAGAAAGCGACATCTCGTAATTTACTTGCAAAATGTCTTCAAAACCATCATTATCAGGGGAAATCGTTGACGATGTAAATGAGAACTCACCATTAGAAACAGCTGGTCTGTACTGAGAGTTTCGAGCTCCAGGGGTTGCTAAACCAACCGCTTCAGAAGCAGAATGCCAGTTGGAAGAACTATTAGATAAACCATTAGGATCTATTCGTTCCAGTGAAACACCATCTGTATTGTCAATTAATGCAAAATGCCAATCAGCAGTATACGAAACATGATCCATCACTTCATTGTTAAAGATGAGATAAACCGTACTTGAGTCAACATTGAAAGATGGGGTTTCCGAATAGACAAATGTTCCGGGAACGGAAGCCGGATAATTTTGTTTTACAAATGAAGAATCCTTTCCAAGAACGGCATATTCCCCTGCTTTTAAATAAAAATGGTCCGCCACAAACTTTTGGTTGTAGATCGTATCATTGTCATAGTTTGCCAGGGACCAATTCTGCAGATCGATCAGTTTTGATGAATTGTTGTACAGCTCAATCCAATCATAGCCACCCGTATAAGGGTCAAACAGGATCTCATTGATCACAAGATCTCCCGAAAGTGGCGTTTCAGGCAAGGCAAACGTGCCTGACAAATTTGTCTGGTTCATCCAGCAATCACCCAAATTTTCTATTGTGATCGTATACAATTGGCTGCCCACTAGATTTTCCGCAAATTGAAGTGTTGTCATTGAAGCGCCGGCAGAAGGAACATAGTTATTAGTAACGGTCAAGAGAGGATCAATAAGGATCGCTGCATTCTTGACAAGTGTTGAATCCATTCCTTCGGAAAAGTGAATTTCTAAAAAGTTGGGCGCGAGGGGTACAAGCTGCGCAATGGAAGGTGCGTTTGTATCTGGGGTTAAATCCTGAACGCTATTCACTGATCCCGGAGTACCTCCTGATACATCATTGCTGGCAATCCAGTTATCCTGATCCGAACAAGGATCATTCGGATTGATCAATTCGATGGTCCATCCACCATCTGATTTCACCGCATCCATATACCAGGCATCTGAATAAGTCAATTGATCCAGAATATTACCCGAAACGTCTTTCAAAACAATGTTGTCCCCCGCATTATTCAGGCTCGGAAAACTCGACACTGCTACCCCCGAGATCGAAAACGTATCCACATTTGCAGTAGCACACAAGATCTTATATTCTCCCGGATAGAGCCATCCCGATTGTACCGTACCATCCGAGGAAGCGTCCCCTAATTTCCAGCCTGTAAGATCAAAATACTTTGTGCTTCTATTATAGATCTCCACAAATTCGACTTCAGGCAAACCAATCACTGGAGAAGGATCACACATGAACTCATTAATGACCACATCTCCTTTTAGAGGAGTGTCGGCCACTAAATAAGGAAACTGGGCTGATTGAGATGAAGAGACGTTTCCTGAAAGATCCGCAATGCTATTTGATGTTAGCGTATAGGTTGTTCCATTGACAAAAGATGCAGTTAATAAGGTACCATGAACCAAGGCCGAGTTCACAGCATCAATGGTCATCGTCTGAATTGTCAGAGAAGGTGAGAAAGCATAATTTGCAATAAGTTGAGCGGAGGCAGTACCAACAGGTTCGTCAAACAGCACATCGAACGTTGCGGATGACGTTGCTATTGCGGATAGCAAAACAGGAGGCGTGGTATCGTAAATGATCGGCCCAACATAGACATCGTCAAAATAGAATTTGGTAGCATTGGAAACGGTGTACGTACCTAACACGCCAAAATGAGTTCCGAGTAAAGCCGTAGCATCGGTTCCCGAAACAGGCGCGCCATAACTCGTACCGCCGGTTAGATCAAGATACAATTGCCACAATCCGGCAGCATCTCTTGTCACCTTGATTCCAACGGCAAAAGAAGCGGCGATCTGACCATCGGTTCCCGCACAGATCTGGGTACTTACACCAGCAACAGACTTGAACAATCGAACCGCATCTGTAGATCCCGACTCCCCTAATTGAAGATAAAATCCATCTGGATTGGTTGTCAGATCAGCAGATGAACTCGTTAAGTAAATGCGTCCATAATTTGAAGAGGAGGGAGCAAATGTTTGACGCACCTTCAAATGCCATTCTACATTGTTCAAAGAAGAAAGGTTGTGCGGAGTACTTAAATGGGATGTCGCCGCAATGGTATTGTTGATCTGAAGTTCACCGGAAGCATTAACAATAAAATCCGCCGAGGAACCTGACCATGCCGGGTTTGAAGCAAAATCTCCATCCGCAAAACTATCCGAAAGTTGAGCAAACGATAGTAGTCCATTGAGCAGGACAAAAACAGTAAAAAAGTATTTCATCCGAAAAAATTACTTGCTGTTAAATGTAGTAATTTTGACGCGCTTTTTAATGTTAAATATTTATGAAAGTTGCAGTCGTTGGCGCTACAGGAATGGTTGGAAATGTGATGCTTGAAGTTTTAAAGGAACAGCAATTTCCTGTTACGGAATTGATTCCTGTCGCTTCTGAAAGATCCGTTGGAAATCAGGTAGTTTATAATGGTAAATCGTATCGTGTGGTGGGTATGCAAACTGCCGTGGACATGAGACCAGATGTAGCCATTTTCTCTGCAGGTGGAGACACATCTCTGGAATGGGCACCTAAATTTGCTGAAGCCGGCACGACAGTGATCGATAATTCATCGGCCTGGCGAATGGACCCAACGAAAAAGCTGGTGGTCCCAGAGATCAATGGAAATGTACTTACTTCTGAAGATAAAATCATTGCCAATCCCAATTGCAGTACGATCCAGCTGCTGCTTGCGCTTTCACCATTGCACAAAGCCTATTCAATAAAACGCGTGGTAGTTTCCACTTACCAATCCATTACCGGTACAGGTGTAAAGGCAGTCCAACAAATGGAGAATGAACGTGAAGGCATCTCTGGTGAAATGGCCTACAAATACCCGATCGATAAAAACTGTATTCCACAGTGCGACTCATTTCTCGAGAATGGCTATACGAAGGAGGAGATGAAGCTGACGAATGAGACTAAAAAGATCCTGGATCCAAACATCCATGTCACCGCTACCGCTGTTCGGGTACCTGTTGTGGGAGGTCATTCAGAAGCTGTGAATGTGGAATTCGAGCGCGATTTTGACCTTGCTGACATTCGCCGCTTGTTAAGCACGCAATCTGGTATTACCCTTCAAGATGATCCGGCAGCATTCGATTATCCCATGCCAAAGTATGCAGAGGGGAAAAACGACGTTTTTGTGGGACGTATACGCCGAGATGAATCGCAGGCCAATACACTCAACATGTGGATCGTGGCAGATAATCTTAGAAAAGGTGCAGCTACCAATGCGGTTCAGATTGCGCAACTCTTGATCGAAAAAGGGTTATTGTCTTCTAACTAATTCATTTACCTTTTTTCTTTTTTAATCAAGCTTGATTTTTCTGAGTGCTCATTGAAATTTCAAGTCATCAATTCGGTGAGATAACTATTTTGTTTCCAAAAAATCATTTTGGAAATGACTCATTCGTTTATTGAAGCCTATAAAGAGGCCAGAACCCGCCTTGAAGACCAACTACCACATATCAGGAAGGAAGATCTAGCTAAGAAATTACATCCCTCTCCAAACAGTTTGGGTTTTTTATTGCGGCATATTGCAGATGTGGAGATGCTTTTCGCGAAAAATGTATTCAAAGTTTCCGAAATTCAAATTCGGGCAAAAACGATCATTGATCAAAAAGACACCGGTGAGTGGATAGATCTTAATGCGCTAATCGAATACTTATCGAGCTCTTCTCAGCAGATTCTTAATGCCATTTCTCGTCAAAATGACCAAGAATGGAGTGAAAAAGTAACTACGAAAGAGTTTGGAACAAAAACGAAATCGGAAGCATTTGGAAGAATCATATCACATACCGCATACCACGCCGGACAAATTGTGCTCATCCAAAAATATGGTGCTTGATTGCAGAATTGTGAATTGAACTTTCATTTTTTGAAATTCTGTAAAATCATCTATATTTAAGTACTTCAATCATAACACTATGAAATGGATTTCGCTTGTTTTCGTAACGGTTACACTTCCGTTCTTTTCACAACAGACACAATGGTTGGTTAAAAACAATTGGATCCTTAATCCCGGTGCCGAGGCGAATAGCGACCAAAAGCCCCAGCAATGGAAAACTGATTTTCCCGGGAACAGTGAAAATGACTGGGTATCTGACTATGGCAGAATGTCACACGAATGGAATCATGGTTCATTGAAGGGTTTGCCGCCAAATCCAGGAAACAATTATTTTCGATTATCGGTAAATAATGAACAAAGAGACCGTAAAGTGAACATTTATCAGGAATTTTCACTGACAAACATCTCAAAAGATTTAGCTCAGGACACTGTCTTGTGTGTTTTTTCAGGACAAGTTGCTTCTCATTATACCCTGAAAGAGAACTGTACCTTCACAGAGATCAAACTGCTTTTTTTTAACGAGGCGAATAACATAATCGATTCATCAATCATTCGTAAAACTCCTATTGATTTCAAGTATATCGAAGAGGAGGGTGTTGATGAGGCTGAAAAAGGACATAGTGCATTGCATGAGTTTCAACCTTTCAAAAGCTCAAAAGTAGT
>CAIYQV010000370.1 GCA_903928365.1 uncultured Flavobacteriia bacterium | reverse complement strand
AAGTTACTGTATAAGTTCCGGCAGTACTTGTAGAAGGAGTTACAGCACCCGTTGAAGAGTTCAAAGACAATCCTGCTGGTAAACTAGCATAACTTCCACCCGTATATGCTCCCGTTCCGTTCAACGTGACATTTTGAATAGGGGCATTTGAACAAACAGGTGTCGTATATGAAATCGTAGCTGTAGGCAGGGCCGTTATGATAACGGTTGCAGTCGCCGTAACTGTACCACAACCTCCCGATGCAGGAACGGTGTACGTTACGGTATACGTTCCAGCTGTACTGGAAGATGGCGTTATCGCACCAGAAGTTCCATTAATCGTCAATCCCGCCGGTAAACTGGTGTATGTGCCACCTGTATATGCACCTGTGCCACTTAAACTCACCGACTGAACACCGGCATTTGTACATATCGGACTGCCGGCATATGAAATAGATGCTGTAGGCAACGCTGTTACAGTAATTACTACATTATCTGTTTGCGTGCAGGCGTCATCTGTTATACTTAACGTAAATGTTACAGCCCCGGTAATCCCCGTAGGAGGAGTAAATGTAGGTGTTAATGAAGAAGTACTTGAAAGACCAGAAAGAGCTCCAGCGGGTGAAGATGTCCAGGCAACTGTAACAGCTCCCGTTGTATTAGAGTATGACCCACTCAAAGAAGTCGATGCATCTGAACAAATTGTTGCGTCTGTGCCCGCACTAACAATCGTGTTACAACATAAAAGGGCTGCATTCAAGGAAGGTTCCGGATCACTAACGCAAGCCAATGACCCCCATCCACCCGATTCACCGTCAGCAAGGGTATTTACGGTCATACTTAAATCCGTATTTCCTGAACAGACAGAAGCGGTTTTTATTGACCAGCAAAATTCTTCTACTAAAGTAGACCCCACAGCGCATGGATCACCAAAATTATTGCCTGTATTACCATCATACGAAGTTGGACCAGTTGGATTATAATCAACGTAGAATCCAGGACCAGTGACTAATCCGGTAGCGGTGGAAGTATTAGTGCTTTGCCAGAACCAATCATAGCTAGAACCGCCACCTGAACATGCACCAGGGTCACTTACAGGAGCAAGGGTGGATAGATCCCATGCATTACCAAAATTAGGTACTACTCCATGCAACCAGTTGGTAGATTGCGCCACCCAACTATCCACATTTAAACAGAAAGTTACTGTAGTACCAGGTGCATAATAACCCCCTGTAGGAGTCGGTGTAGCAGTCAAAGTGGATTGCGTCATACATATGTCACAATTCAAATAATTCTCAAGAGTCAAAGAAAATGCACCTTGATCAACATCCGAACCACCACTTAATTGGATATAATAAGTCACACCGGGAGTTAGCGGCTCAAAGGTCGTAGTTAAATTTCCGGTAGCTGAAATGTCACAAAAAGCACCAATTTGAGACCCACATGTTCCTGTCCACAATCCAATATTCATTTGAGTCATGGCTGATGTAATCGTAACATCCAAAACTGTTCCTGAAGCAACAAAACTATACCACACATCTGCAGCAGGTGCATCCATATCGTCACTAGGACCTGGCGCAGCCAAACAGTTTGTGAGGTAATCATATGGACTTTCAGCTGTCGCACCGACTGTGGTACCAGCGACCACCAAAGGTGTTCCATTTTCTGTAGGACAAGCCGCTGGAGCAGGAAGGGTACCTAACGATGTTGCAGTTGTACAATCATCTCCTTGTGCAAAAATCAATTGAGACCCCCATAAGATGAAGATCCCGGCAAACAAAAATTTATTCATGGCTTTTAGATGGCTTTACTGAATGTAATTTCAAGAGTGTCCCATTACCCGAAATGGACCAAGTATAAGAGGATTCATCCAAATCCATTTCTCTTACACATTCGCTTTTTTCCGAAATAATGGACTCTCTAGCAGAAAGAATTTTCACCTCAGCACCATCATCAAATTTGATAGTGTACGACACTGAAGGATTAATTCTACCGCAAAATTTTGCATTTAAAAAAGCACTGTTTAGAACTTCTAAAGAATATTTATTGCCCGTTTTTACAACTTCAAAGTTGTAATCCTGACTAAACAAAATGGCAGGTGTCAACAATAAGAGCGAGAGTAGATAAGGTTTCATTTCAAAAAGTTAAGACGCCGCAAATATAACTTTTTTAAGGAAATGATTTACTTTCTACTCAAAAACAAAGAATTACAAAAAATGGGGAGTTGAACCCCCCACTTTTGTCTTATTTTTTCAGAATGATCGAAACAGTACCGTTTCGCTTATCACTGCCATCTCCCGGATCCAGTATGTAGAAATAGGAACCAACTGGTAATAGTTTATCATTAAAGGTACCATCCCAAGGTTTACCCGCGTAATTCCCTTTTTCCGATTCATAAACTTTCTCGCCCCAACGATTATAAACAGAAACTTGACTTTCAGAATACACATCGTCGAGATAAACAATTTCCCAGAAATCATTCATCATATCTCCATTCGGTGTGAATGCTGTTGGAATAACAATCTCACATTCATTGATCGTAATAGTGACCGAACTCGCAGGACCTTCGCAATTGTTTACTGTTTCTGTCACATAATAGATTACTGAACCTGAAGTATTGTTAGGAACCAAGGTAGCGCCCGTTCCTTCTACATTCGTTAATGTGGCATCAGCATACCATGTAAACACACCTGAACCTCCTGATGCAGACATATCCACTAAGGTCCATGTTGAACAATAGGTAGTATCGGATGATGTCAATGGCGCTGAAGGTAATGGATTAATAGTAATCGTTTGCGTACCTGAGGCAGCACCTGAACAGTTAGCATCTGAGATAGATGTAAGCACATAAACACCAGCGGTATTACCCAATGAAACCGGGCTAATCGAACCAGTTGCAGATTGAGGCACTCCATCCAAGGTATAATCCACTGTCCAGGATGAACTGCCAGTAACTACAACTTCAATAGGTGTT
>CAIYQV010000369.1 GCA_903928365.1 uncultured Flavobacteriia bacterium | reverse complement strand
TCATTGGCTCCATGGAGAAATCCAACAAATGAACATCTTTAAAACCTTTATTGAAAAGGTACAAACCCTCATGTCCGTAACCACAACCAGGAATCAATATTGTTAGGGAATGATCCTGCAATGAATCAACATACGCTTTAACTGGAGGTGAAATTTGACCCAGATCCCAACCAGTGCTTTCATCGCTGTAGCGTTTACTCCAATAGTCTGATGAAAGAAACTCCGTCATCTTATAAAAATAAAAAATCCCGAGCTTACCCGGGATTTTCTTATATTATTTTATGATCTTTCTGCGATGTTCTGTTCCATCTTCAAAATGCAGCGAACAAATGTATGTACCTCCAGGCAACACCGACACATCAAGGGTATTCATACCCGCATGAATGGTCGAATTAAAAACAGTTTTACCTGAGATATCCGTCAGAACCACAACACACTCCTTTTCAGAAGAAATATTCAATTGATCCTTAACAGGATTCGGGAAAACTTTTGCTTGTTCTGATGATGCTTCATCTATTCCTGACAGTGGCTGAACGTCAAACACGATCGTGCCAGGTGAAACACCTGCGGCAAATGTATTTACCAACGTATTGGTATTATCATAGATACGCACCTCACCGAACGAGAAGAAATCAGTCACACTTGTATATAGCGCTCCCGAAATAGGATCCTGAGCCAACTCGTAATAATTTTGGTCAAATCCGGAAAGTGGACCTACATTGTTCATTACCGCAGTTTCAAATTCATTAAGGACTGTTTCTCCCGAGATCTGATAAACGATTCGATTATCGCGAAGCGCAGAGGTACCACACCCAGTTATAGCTGAAGAAATATTAACTGTACTGTTGCTTGATCCATCCAATGTAACACGTGAAACTGAAGCACCTGACCAGTCCTTATTATTCACTGTATATAAATAACCATTACTCAAGATCATATTGTCTGGATTCTTTCCATCCGGCCCAAGATCGATCTCGTTTCCATAGGTTAATGATGTCATGTCAAGGCGACCGATAATACCTTTTTCATTCCCCCATTCATACCCATTATTCACTGCGACATAAACATTGTTACCTTCTGCTATCAGGTTTTGCGTAGCCCATTTCGGTCCTGCAATGGTATCAATAGCAGCAACCAGTGATAGATCTGAAGCGTTGAATACACTTAAATATGAATCATAGGTTGTCAGATATTCACCTCGTGAAGCAACGATCTTCCCATTGCTGAAAGCAAGATTACGCACTCCCGTGAAATTCACTTCAGCCAGTTGGTGATGCGTAGCAAGGTCAAATTTGATGATTTTCTGATCCGCTGCTACAAAATAAGCATCACCCGCTATGATCGCGTCGGAAGCAAAGCGCATCCCGTTCAACGTATTGACCACTTGATACGAACCTGATGCAGGATTGAACACTCCTACTGTGACGGGTTCAAGGATCACTCCAGTGGTGTAATCAAAATACCCCTCATTCACAATCAACACCTGACGCACATAATTTTGTGCATTCATAAAGGCTGCAAGCCCTAAAAAAACGGTTAGTAAAACATTTTTCATTCGTCTGTTTTTAAAAATGAATAAATAAACTAAAAACAAGAAGCATGAAAAAAGAAGGACACGCACAGCAAAAGTGCAATAGCGTTGAGTCCGACTTTAGTCTGAAGTCTTCTCACATGTCTGAGGCAAGTATTCTGACTCCTGCCAACTCTTCCCAGCCTTCCCATCCACTTTAGTGAACAGTGACATTTTTTGGGAGATCTTGCGGCAGTTACAGCTGCAGATACAGCTCCGGATTTACACCGGATTCCTTATTAATCCACCATGTGGAACCTAAGACATCACAAATATAGGCGATTCAAAGCAGGTAACGATTTTATTCAGCACTGATAATCTAGTTTTTATTAGTACGATCTAGTTTAAAAGTATACTGAATCATGATCGTTCGAGGCGGCTCAATCTTTAGCGGACGCAGTGAATACGTACGATTCAGAATATTTGAACCGATTATTGCCAGCTTATGTTTCGCTGAAATCTGACAGGACAAACGCGCATCAAATATCCAGTTACCAAAGCGATGTGAATTAAAATAATCCATGTATCGAATGTTTTGCAATACATCAACATCGTTCGTCAAATTTTCAAAATCCTCCACGATTGCATCCATATTAATAATCTTGCTGAAGTACTTTGCACTTGCGCCGATTCCAAGAATTCCACCTATGGTTACTTCAGCATCCATTTTGACATTATGCAGAAAACGATATTTTAAGATATTATTCGAAGGATCAAGAGAAGTGGTAATGTAACTAAATTGACGCTGAAGAGAATCTACGGCGTATACATAATCTGGTGTGAGTGTTTTCGGAACAATATAGTTGTATCCTGTAATAAAAACCAACTCCGTCTTTTTACCAAGTTTAGCTGTCCCCGTAAACGAAGCGTCGATTCCTAAAACCCGGGATTGTCCAGTATTCAAAAACATAAATCCTGCACTTGATCCCAAAGCCTGCGGCGTTGTAAGTGGCTTCCATACGCCAAACATGTATTCGATCGTATTCTGATATTCCTGCCAGAATCCAGCAAGATCCAAATAACCATACAATTTACCGAATTTCAATCCTTGCTTCACTCCCACCTCAGCATTCCAGCTACTTTCCGGCTTCAAATTCGGATTAGGGAAAACCCCCATGTTTCCCACGCCGGTTTTGATGAATCGTTCGGTGATCGTTGGAAATCGGTAGCCTTGACCATACGAAGCACGCAAATAGGTTTCCTGATAGATCTTAATACTCGTCCCAGCCCTGAATATAGGCTTCATTGCCGTAACAGAATCATTTAATTGAAAATATTCCAGTCGTCCGCCACCGGAAAGATTGAGCGTTTTATTGATCTTGCTTTCCAATTGAGTATACGCCGAGATATTGAGTAAGTGGTTGTTCGGAGATCCAGAGCCCACGTAGATATTAGAATACGAATCCGTATAAGTTGAAGTCAGACCACCAATAAAATCTAATCCTTTGAGCTGAGGATAACTTTTCTGAAACATGTAATCTCCATAGAAAGTGGTTGACCTATTTGACTGATTGGCCGTCATATCGTTTTCCACATGTAGCACTCTTGTTCGCAATGCATGTTTCCCGTCTGTTGAAGTGAAGAAATTGATGTACGGGTCAAGGTTGAAAATAAATTGATCTTGCAGAAAAACAGCACCTGGGTAAGCTCTGTATAGCCCTGTAGAATCATTTAACCATGCAAAAGCCATATTCGTGTGCGCTTTCATGAAATTCCCATTCAACCCATAACTTAGTCCTTTAATGGATTTTGAACGATAGCGTATGTTGAAATTGATTCGCGCACGCTGACTGGTCATCTGTTTTTCTGTAAAATTGGAAAGTGTGTCAGGAAACATGGTAGCTACGATCGAATCGGTGATTGGTGGACCGATGTACCCATGATCGTAGTTGAGATTACCACCTATTACTAGATCCAGGTTTTTAATCATTCGTGAATGTAAGAAATTGGCTCCCGTGATTAAAGGAAACTGATCCCACCAGGTTGCGCTTGACTGTGAAGGAAATGAATACGCTCCTGAATAAACGTTCACCTTCGTTAGAGGGGTAGCTTTGGGATAGGCCGTGCGAATATGAACCGACCCGGAAAGAGCTGCTGAACCTGACAAAACACTTGCCGCACCCTTGATCACCTCTACCTGATGAATGTTCTCAACAGGAATAAAACCCCATTCAGGTCGACCAGCATCTCCCGAAAGCATAGGCATATCATCAACGATCACTGCGACCTTAGAACCGACTCCGAACGTAAACCCGCTTCCTCCTCTAATTTGTGGTTCCCCATCAAGAATATTCAATCCGGGAGTTTGATCAAGCGCCGATTCAATACTTCGTGTATTCTTATTCTCAATAAGTTGTGGCTTAATCACCTGTAGGGAAACGGTCTGATCTTCCAACGGCTTATCAAATTTCCCCACTTTCACTTCTACATCCTTTAATTCAACCACTTGTGAAAGCAGGACAATATCTAAAGTTACAGTTAGATCAGGAAGCACATTGACATCGATCGTATCATTGATCATTCCTGAATATTTACAAATCAGTTTGCATTTTCCTGCAGGTAATTCGAGCATGTAATTCCCCTGTTCATCCGTAGAGGCTCCAAGCGTGATATCTTTTCGGTAGACAATAGAAGCACCTATCAAGGGCTGACCTTTGTCATCTCTTACCTTACCTACTACTTTCCCATTTTGGGAAAACACTCCATTTGCCTGAAAAAAACAAATTAGCAGGAATAAAAAAAACTTCCGATTACGCATATATTGGAATCCGAAAAGAAAGACCTATTCTTTAACGAACTTGATTCGCTGAATCGCATTTCCATCCGTAATTTGGAGGAAATATACTCCCGAAATAGCATGGAACGGAATCGAAGCATTTAACTCACCTGATTGCACCAAACCTCCATTCACTGAATAGATCTCATAAGTTGTAGTTGGTGAAAATTGCCCAAAGACTTTTACAACATCTTTATCGGAGAAAACTCTGAATGTTTCACTAACCTTCTCATTTATTCCTGCTCCTGATGCATTATAAATTAATTGCAGATCATCAATGAGTAATTCATCATTTGCTGAACCTCCACCAGGTGTACTATTAGAAGTGAATGTAACCATAATATAAGCAGCGTTGGAGGGGGTACCAACATACGTAAAAGGAATTGCAAGGCGTTCCCACCCTCCGATTGAAGGGAAATTTCGAATTGCAGTTGCAACCGTATTCGATCCTGAGACATCATTTGGATCTTTATAACCATCTGTATTATTATGAATAACTGCACTCACACGCGCATTGTTACCTGAAGAACTGACCGGAGAATATTTAACCCACACCACTAACGAATCCGGCGAATCTGTAAATGCTTCCGAAAAATTCGCATCGTTTGCGATCGTGGAATTGTAATTTAAACTACTGGATGCCGTCGTACTACCCATTTCGATCTTACCCAACGTCATATTACCATTCGCTACAATGCCAAAACCCGCATCTCGGGAGAAAATTCTGGCAGAATAGATCCCGGCTGATCCAGGTCGAACGGAAGTTGATTTATCCAATTGCTGACCTCCGAAAGAACTCCACATCCCTGACCCAGTTTTAAAACTATTCCAATTAACAGGCTCGGCAAGTTCTGATGTGCTGGTTTCCCAAGACTCAAAATCAGAATTCCCAATTTGAATTTGAGATGAAACAAAGTAAGAAGCAGATGTAAAGATGATGAATAGTATGATTCCTTTCATAATAAATAGTTAGAGTTAGTTTTAGACAAATATAAAAAAAGGGGGGATAAATCAAAATCCTTTGCCTAATATTGAGGTCAAAAAAAAAGAGGGTCAAACCCTCTCTTTTATACCTAACCGGATTATTCATGAAACCACTCTACGATAATCTGAAACCCAATTAGTAATTATCGTGCCAATACACTAAACAATTGATTACTAATGCTTTGAAAAAAATGCCAAACTTTTAATTTCCCAATACAGGAAGCTATTTCTGTTTTTGGGAATCTTATTGAAGATTGTAAAAATCATTAATTTTACAGTCAATGATCCAAAAGATCCTTTATCTGACAATTACGATTTCAATAACCTTTGCTAAAAGTGCAAGTGGGCAAACATCTTCTATTGGTTCTGAACTCCTTTCAACCATCACCCACCGTTCACCTGATCCGAACGAATATTTAAAACGTTTAAATCGCTTCGAGACATATGTAAGTCAATTGAATAAGGAGGAACAATTTCTTTTCATCGAAGAACTGAGCACCGTTTACGGCTGTGAAGTACATGATTTTGAGCGCGCCTTAAATAAAATAGAATGGTTTCGGTCTCAATTTTTGAAATCGACCGAGCACAACTCCTACTGTGAATATTTAAGAGGAAAAATCTATCTGTGTGCTCCCGACCAGTCATCAAATGCTTTAATCGCTCTCGAAAATGCCTTGGATGAAAAGTTGACAAATAACTCTTTTGAGCGATCGGATTTAAATACTGCTAATTTATATAGTAGTGCTTTAACAATTGAAGGCAAATACTATAAATCATTAAAGGTTCAACAACGAATTCTTTCTGAGATCATCACGCCTAATAAATTCAATGCAACTGATTCCTACCTTCAGTTTGCAGCACTGTTTTCTAAATTAGGGAAAGTGGATTCATGTCTTGCTTACCTTTACAAAGCTAATGGCACAGCGAATAGTGAAAACAATGATGCCTCTCTATCATTGAGCGCCTATGAACTTGGGATGTTTCTGCGTTTTACCAAAGAAAAGAAAGAAGCACTTCATTTTTTATTAAAATCTTATAACAGAATTCTTTTTCTGGAAGAACCTTCAAAACGAGTCAAACTCTGCAAAGTAATTGGTGAGCTATACAAGCTTGACAATAATTCTGAAAATGCCTTAAAATTCAAAGAACAGGAACTAAAGTATGTTGATTCTCTGAAAACAATTGAGAAATCAAGGCAGGATGCAGAATATGCCTACGCACTCAACTTGAAAAGAGAACGTCAAATACAAACTCAAAACGCCTTTATCAATGTTTCCAATAGGATCAAATGGGGGATTTTTGGTGCAATCGTTCTCCTCTTTCTTTTAATTTTATTTTGGATCAGAAATAAACGAAAACAATCCAACTCAACAAACAGTAGCAGTATCGAAGCGATTGTCCAGCAACTGAAAGACCCCGATTCTGAATTACCTGTAGAAAAGGAAAAAATTCTCAATGAACTTATTTCAGATCTTCAAAATTCTGTTTCATCACAGAAATGGGATGATTTTGAAAACGAATTCATTGCCAAAAACACGTATTTCCTTGTAAAACTTGACGAAAAACATCCAAAGCTTTCATCCAATGAACGAAAGCTGTGCATGTGTCTATGTCAGAACTTAACAACAAAAGAAATTTCACCCCTCACTGGCCAGAATGCACATGCTATCAATATCGCACGTGGAAGATTGCGCAAAAAACTAGGGATAGACCATCAGGAAATTCCACTTCCGGAGTATTTAGGTCGTTTTTTGTAGGATTGTATAATATACAACCGACCTTACATAAAATTGGTCAATTCACAGAAAGCTTTATTTTTGAAGGATTAACGAACTGAGCATTATGTCAACTCTTCCGGTTATGGAATCGTTTTACACCATTCAGGGTGAAGGCTTTTATACAGGTCGAGCAGCTTTTTTCATTCGATTGGGAGGCTGTGATGTTGGTTGTAGCTGGTGTGATGTGAAAGAAAGTTGGGACGCATCAATCCACCCGAAAATAGAGATTACCGAGTTGGTTTCACTTGCTGAATTAAGTAAATGTGGATTTGTAGTGATTACTGGTGGAGAGCCTGCCATGCACGATCTATCAGAGTTGGTAACCAAACTACAACAATCAGATATCGAAGTAGCGATTGAAACCTCCGGCACTTATTCTTTAACAGGTTTAGTGGACTGGTATTGCTTCTCTCCTAAAAAATTCAAAGCCCCAGTAGATGAAGCATTTGCTAAGGCCAATGAATTAAAGATCGTTATCAATCATCCTTCGGATTTCAAGTGGGCAGAAGAACATGCACTAAAAGTATCGGATACCTGCAAACTTTTTTTGCAGCCTGAATGGGAAAAAAGGGAACGTTTTTTGCCTCTGATCGTAGATTATGTAAAAATGCATCCCAAATGGCGGATCTCATTGCAAACTCATAAATATCTGAACATTCCCTGACATGAAATACCTCGCACTTCTTATTGGCTTCATTTCCATCCTGTCCTGTTCTACTGCTCAGGTCAAATATTCTTCTACCAATAAAAAAGCAATTAAACTTTTTGAGGAAGGTCAGGCTGCCCCAAATGCCTCCGTGGACATGAATACCGGTCAACCCAACTTTGCTGAAGGGATAAAATTGATGAATCAAGCGATTGAAAAGGACCCCAACTTTTGGGAACCTCATGCATGGGTGGCCGAATTCTATGAACAGATCGGTGACTATGACAATGCCATTGTTCATTACAAAGAAGCTTTAAAGATCAATCCGAATCACAGTGCCACGGGATCCACTTACTTTTATTTAGGCAATTTACAACAAGCTACAGGCGACTATGAAAACAGTATGAAGAACCTGGATATTTTTCTTCAAAACAGAAATGCCAATCCTGATCTTCAACAGCAAGCGATGCAGATTCGAGCGAATTGCGAATTTGCCGTCAATTCCATGAGAAATCCGAGGAACTTTGACCCTGTGAATGTTGGACCGGGAATCAATACTGCTGACCCCGAATATTTCCCGACCATCACCGTGGATGGGAAAACCATCTTATTTACGCGTCGTATTCATGACGAACGTGTACCGCAGTTTAAAATGCAGGAGGACTTTTATGTTTCTCAATTGAACGATCGGAATATGTGGGGAATTGCCGAACCGATGCCTGCGAATGTCAACACGGTCCTGAACGAAGGTGCACCTACCATCGCAGCGGATGGTCGCTCACTGATATTCGTGGCATGTTCTGATATGTCCGGAGACAATAATTATGGAGAAAAACGCACAGGAAGAGGAAGTTGCGATATGTTTTACACGAAAAAACTGGGTTCTCGCTGGACCGATCCTGTCAATCTTCCTGGAAATGTTAACACACCGACATGGGAGTCACAGCCCTCTCTGTCCGCAGATGGAAAAACACTCTATTTTGTTCGCAGAGTAAGCAAACGAGGTGAACCAGTGGATTCTGATATTTTCGTTGCTCGCCTTATGGAGAATGGTCAATGGAGCACTCCTGTTCCACTCCCTAAACACATCAACACTCCTTTGCAGGAAGAATCCGTTTTGATTCACCCGGATGGAAAAACACTGTATTTTGCATCCAGAGGTCACATAGGCATGGGAGGTTCCGATATTTACGTAACTCGAATGGATACAAAAGGAAATTGGTCAACCCCTGTAAATCTGGGTTATCCTATCAATACAAAATACGATGAGAATTCATTGATGGTATCTCCTGAGGGAGAGATTGCCTTCTTTGCATCAGACAGAAAAGGGGGCTATGGCGACTTGGATATTTACTATTTCATTATGCCGGAAGAATTTCGTCCAACAAAAACGCTTTATTTTGAAGGAGTTGTATTCGATGCCTTGAGCAAAGCACCCATGCCGGGGAAATTTCAATTGATCGATCTCAAGACAGGTAAGGAAGTCATCTTTTCTGAAGCGGATAAAGTAACAGGAGAATTTCTGGTCTCCTTACCACTGAATCGTGAATACGCTCTCAATGTATCTTATCCGGGTTACACCTTCTTCTCAAAGAACTTTAATATGACCAACCCTGAAGGATTGGAAGCAATACACATGGATGTTCCGATGGTACCTATCACAAGTGACAAACCGGTATTACTTGAAAATGTCTTTTTTGACCTGGGAAAGGCCACATTACGACCTGAATCCTTTGTTGAACTGGACAAGCTTCTGGAGTTCCTTCAAAAAAATCCTTCTATTAAAATTGAGATTGGTGGACATACAGATACACGTGGTGATGACAAAGAAAATCTCACCCTTTCTACCAACCGTGCAAAATCCGTTTTTGACTATCTTTTAGGTAAAGGCATTGCGATGGAAAGATTGACCTTTAAAGGATATGGAGAAAACCAGCCTGTTGTAACGGATGCTGTCATCGCTAAAATGGCAACTGATAAAGAAAAAGAAACCGCACACCAATCGAATCGTAGAACAGAATATAAGATCATCAAATAGTGCATTTTCTAAAGCTCATACGCCCAATCAATCTTCTCATCATTGCTTTGACAATGTATGGAATACAATACTACATTGTTTCCGTTTTCGGAGGTTTTCAAAAAATAGATGCACATCCGATCGATTTTTTCCTACTTGTTTTTTCTACCATTTTAATTGCCGCTGGAGGTAATATTATCAATGATTATTTTGACGTCAAGGCAGATCGCATAAACAAGCCAGAAAAACTTATCATTACCAAACACATCAAACGTCGTTGGGCCATCGTTACCCACTGGAGCTTCAATGGTGTGGCCTTCTTTATCGCCATTTATTTGAGTATTAAATACCAGACGTTGTGGCTGGTCTTTATACACCTTCTTTCTATAAATGTACTTTGGTTCTATAGTATGCTTTTCAAACGCAAGGTAATGATCGGGAATCTTTTGATAGCCTTATTGACCGGATTAGTACCATTGCTTGTAGTCATTTATTTCAAGGTAAGCAATTGGCACAATTCTGTCTTCTCCCCTTTCGATCCAACAACCTGGGCAACTGAAATCGACTACACGTTGGTGTATTACCTGGCTTTCTTCGCATTCATCCAGAACCTTGCAAGAGAAATTCTCAAAGACATACAAGATATAAAAGGAGATGAACTGATTTACGTTCGCTCCTTGCCGATGGCGATAGGTGTTGAAAAGAGTTTTGTGGTAGTCAAATTGTTACTACTTGTTTTCCCCGCTGTAGCATTGTTATCAGCAGTCTATTTTATGCAAGTTTTAATAGACCAACCCATTTACAATGTTCTTCTTCAGATCTGTCCATATGTACTTATTATCTCATTGAACATCCTGGTTATCTATTTGATCAAGAAAACCGAAGGAACGAAACTTGCGCTCTACCACAACCTTGTGAAGGTTTCCATGCTGCTTGGTGTGCTTTCAACCTTCTATTTTGCATTGCTGAACCAACAATGAAACTGATATTGGGATCTAAATCCCCCAGAAGACAGGAGTTACTCAAAGAACTGGGTTTTGAATTTGAAATTCGCACGAAAGAAACGGACGAATCGTTTCCTGAACATTTAAGTGTTGAAGAGGTAGCCTCCTACATTGCAACAAAAAAAGCCGAAGCGCTCCTCTCTTCATTAAACAATGACGAAGTCATACTTTGCGCAGATACAGTCGTTACCATTGACAGTTGTATTCTAGGGAAACCCTATTCAAAGGAGCACGCTGTAGAAATGCTTTCGCAACTTTCAGGAAGAGTGCATCAGGTAATAACGGGAGTTCACATCACATCTCTGGAAAAAAGTATGGGATTTTCAGTACAAACCAACGTGCATTTCCATCCAATGAGTGGTTCAATGATCCATTATTACATTGATACATATCAACCTTTTGATAAGGCTGGCGCTTATGGAATACAGGAATGGATCGGTCATGTAGCGGTAAAGCGAATCGAGGGATCATATACCAATGTCGTGGGGTTGCCAACACACGAAACCTTCGAGGCTCTTCAGAATTTTATGAAATAAAAAAGGCCGGACGAGCCGGCCTTACAAAAAGCTGTTTTTTTCTTACAGAACTCTAAAAGTGACTCTTCTGTTTCGTGCCATCTTCAGATCTTCTTCATCTGTATCCGAATTCTCTTCGTTAGCAACCGTACTTCCCTGTGAAGCCGAATTTAACCTGCTTTCTTCAATTCCTTTTTCAGTCAGATATTGAATAACTGCATTCGTGCGTTTTTCAGCCATATTGGCAAATTGAGGCTTTTCCACCCCTACTTTGTCCTCTGCAGCATCACTGTGCCCCATAACATCCAATTTCAATGAAGGATTCGCTTTAAGCTGTTCAGCGATAAAGTCAAGTGCCTCTTTTCCTGCAGGAGTAAAATTCGTTTTACCAAAAGCAAAGAAAGTAACCTGAGATTCAATTTTCTGATTCACAGTCATTTTATCATTAAGAATGATCGCTTTTTGGTATACAGTAGAAGAGTATTCACTTACCTCCTCCTTCATGCAATCACACTTCTCTCCGTCATTCAATAAAACAACCGACACATCATCCAGATAGTAATAAGCAGCGATGATCTGATCATTTTTCATGTCCTTCGGCTTTTTATTGTTCTCTGATTTTGTCTGATCGTCTGCGAAGAAGTTTCCAATTGTAATAAATTTCTCTCCACCTTCTGCTTCATACACATTACAGACCTGATACCACGCATAAGTCTGAT
Organism: uncultured Flavobacteriia bacterium; assembly: GCA_903928365.1. GTDB lineage: Bacteria > Bacteroidota > Bacteroidia > Flavobacteriales_D > Crocinitomicaceae > M0103. The sequence goes on along the minus strand of CAIYQV010000369.1, from coordinate 5,090 downwards.
TGATCCGTTTTGTATCATTTTCAGAAGAAAGCACATGAGCCACATCCTTGATTGTTGCTTTATCCTCAGTTGCGAATGGTTTTTTCGCGAAATTCACACCCACATTGTTGGAGGCATATTTCGAAGCTTCTGCCAGAGAAACATAGAATTTTACACAATATTTCATTCCCTTTTTCAAAGGAGCCGCCAATTTAGCCGTCAAATACGTTCTGGGTATTTTATTACCATAGGAAAATGCAACGATACCTGCGTAATTCGTTCCTTCTCTCGCTTCTTCCTTTCCGTACATATTTTCAGGCACGTTGATCTCCGCAACTTTACCCGGCACATACAAATCTGCACGTGCACCTGTTGGAGACGTCCATCCCGTCGCACTTTCGATCATACTCAGCTTTTTAGCCTTTCCGTCCGTTGACTCAAAACTTCCATTTGGAACAAGATTCTCTCCTTCCTGAGCCATGAAACTCATTGAAAATGAAATCGCAAGTGCGATCCCGAAGACTCCTTTACTAATAGCGTAATTCATAGTTTTTGACTGTTTTAATAAACGTTTTAACCTTCTCAGGATCAATATCCGGATACACTCCGTGACCCAAATTTACAATATGTCTTTTACTTGTGAACGAATCCAGCATTTTAACTGTTTGACGTTCAACTTCTTTTTCCGACGCATACAATGCACAAGGATCCAGATTCCCTTGCAATGTTCTCGATTCACCAATCAGATTTCTGATCGCAACCACATCCATATTCCAGTCCAGTCCGACCGTATTACAGTTTGTTTTAGCGATTGCTTCAACGGAGGTGATAGCCCCTTTCGAAAAAACCGTCAATGGCACTTCATCGATCGCATCCACAATCTTTGAAATGTATTTCAATCCGAATTCGGCATACTGTTCGGTTCCTAAGATCCCGGCCCATGAATCAAAAAGCTGCAACATATGCGCACCAGCCTTGACCTGAGCTTTCAGATACCGTATCGTAACGTCGGTGATCCTGCCTAGCAACTCGTGTGCCAAAGCCGAATTTGTGTACAATAATTTTCTGGATTCAGAAAACGTTTTAGACCCACGTCCCTCTACCATGTAACAAAAGATTGTCCAAGGTGCGCCCGCAAAACCAATTAATGGAACACGTCCATTTAACTCCTTATTGGTGATTCGAATGGCCTCCAGCACATAACCCAAACGATCATCGATATCAATATTGGCATCTGCGAATTTGAGGTGCTCCTCGCTGCGAATCGTTTGTTCAAACCAGGGACCTTTTTGTTCGATCATCTGGTATTCCAGGCCCATAGCTTCGGGAACAACAAGAATGTCTGAGAAAATGATTGCTGCATCCACATCCAGGAGATCAACGGGTTGAATGGTCACCTCTGCAGCGCGCTCGGGTGTTTCTACCAGCTCCTTAAATCCGGAAAGTTGTGATCGAACAGCACGGTATTCAGGTAATATGCGACCTGCTTGACGCATTAACCATACAGGATACCTTTCAATGGACTCTCCGCGTGCTGCACGCAGGATCAGATCATTTTTCAAATTCATCGCGCAAAGATAGCTAATACTTGTAAGTTGACACAGCGCTTCACCAATTGATCGGGGCTTTTCCTCTTTCCACTAGATAGGCATTCGCTTTACTGAAATGACCGGACCCAAAGTAGCCCCTGTAAGCGGATAAGGGAGAAGGATGAACTGTCTGAAGAATCAGATTTTCTGTCGCATCTAAATGAATGGCTTTCTGTTGTGCTTTGGTACCCCAAAGCATGTAAACAATTTCATTTTTTTGTTCAGAAAGTACTTTTATCACAGCATCAGTAAATTGTTCCCACCCTTTCCCAGAGTGACTATCGGGCTGACCTTCAGCAACAGTTAAAACGGCATTTAGAAGAAGTACCCCCTGTTCTGACCAGGAAACAAGACTGCCATTTTGAGAAATGGGCTTGCCAACATCACTGTAAAGTTCTTTGTAAATATTCTGCAAACTTTTTGGCAATGGTTTCACCTGTTCCTCCACCGAAAAGCACAACCCATGTGCATGACCATTGGTTGGATACGGATCCTGACCTAGTACAACAACTTTTACCTGATCGAAGGGACATAGATCAAGAGCTCTGAAGATATATTTTGCTTCGGGAAAAATGGCCTGTGGATGGCGACGATATTGATCACCTACGAACGTTAAAAGCGACTGAAAATAGGACTTGTCAAATTCATCTTGAAGCACCTTTTTCCAGCTTTCTTCCATTTTCACATCCATAGTTCAAAGATAACCATTCGTTCTTTCACGTTTCGCTGTATTTTTGTTCCATGAGAACAATCATTCCGTTTTTATTAGCCAGTTTCCTTTTTGCATGCGGCGAGTCCACAGAAAATACTGAAATGACACAATCAACCCGCTCGACAGACAAAGAAACAACGAGTGAGGATCTGGAAACAAAAGCCAAAAGACATGCCGAAGCACGATTAGGTATTTCACCCACGGAAAAATATACTTTGGAGATCTATCCTGAAAACCTGGACGGTGACGAGAAACCAGATGCCATTATCACACTCAACCGTTTGGAATTTGCAAAAAATGAAGCAGCAAAGTCAAAAAACCCTGTTAAGCATGCAGAATTGGGATTTATGGGGAATTACAACTACATCTTTTATTATGACGGCGGATTAGATAAAATATCCCCTGAAATCCTTGTGCCTTCAAGTCCTAATGCCACATTAAAGGTTACCTTCGAACATATCGCCTCCGAAAAGTTCAAGGACATCCTAATTGACTACCGCGTTTTAAATGCTTCGTTCCGGAACTTTTATACAGTGATCGAACACACACCTCGTCATGTGTTCCAGTGGAAAGTTTTTGACGGAATAAATAAAACAGAGAAAGAAGCCTATCACTTCAGTTATACGGAGGGAACATTAGGCCCTCAAAAAGATATTCTTGTAATGAAAGCAACCATGAAAGATCCAGGAAAAGTTGCGGACATCTATTCTTTTGAACCTGAAATCACACCAACTTCAGAGCAATTGTACCGGTTTTTCTATTATCCAAGAGAAGGAAAGTATATGTCTAAAAAATAAACAGGGCAGCCGAGGCCACCCTGTTTTGATTCAATTTTTTTATACCTGACCTTATAAATTCCAACGTAAAGTTGCAATAAAGTTTCTTCCAGGAGCAGAAATATTCGAGGCAAAGACTCGGTAATTTCTATCCAGTATATTCTCGCAAGCCACCTGTAAACTGACCAGTTTGTTGAACTGATAAGTAACTCTGGCATTGATAGTATACCAAGAAGGCATTCCCTCAGGTAAAGCATAAGCCTGGTTATCTTCACCGAATGGATTGTAATCAGCAATTCGTTTCCAAGCACTATAGTTTACATAGAAATCACTTCTAAATTTCTTCTCAGAGATCTGAATACCGAACTTACCGAAAACAGGCGGGATATGATCCAAAGGAATTGCAGTACCCCCCGTAACAATGCGTGCATACGTGTAGTTCATTGTTCCGTAGATGGATGCAAATTGATTCAATTGTCCATTTAACGCTAGTTCAAGTCCATACAAGTAAGCTTTATTCGCATTGGTCGTAGCAACCACCTGACTCATCACTCCACCATACATGATCGAATCCTGACCATTGTAAGTAAAATTCTTTGTCGTCAATGCATTACGGTATAAGGTATAATAACCCGTCGCCTGAGCGGTCAACCAACCACCAAATTTGTTCGAAATACCAATTTCACCATTATAGGTATATTCCGGTTTTAAGTCCGGATTGGGCACATTGATCGTTCCAGGTGTGGACTCGAAGACCTTACTCAAGTCGTCAACATTGGGTGCACGGAATCCGGAAGAAATCAAAGCCGTTGCTCTAAAGTCTGAATTTGGCATGTAAACCAATCCTAGATTGCCCGTCAAAGCGCCATTTTTCTGATTTGCTTCCTTGAATGGGAAATTAAAGAATGTTGTATCAGTGAATTGTGCATTCAACCCCACATTTGAATAGCGAAGCCCGTCATTTAAGACCAATTTATCTGAAATTTCAAGTGTGTGTGTCAGGTAGGCCGCAAAAGACTGCATCGTTGCGCCTCCGGACGCATAACGCGTATCAAGTGGCGTTTCCAGACCAGTAACTATATCCTTTTTAAAGGCGGTTGAAGCCACCTTATTGTACCACCCTTCAATTCCATATCGAATCTCATTTTTACCGAGTTTCTTTGCAAGATCCAAATTCAACGTGTAGATATCCAGATTCTCAATTCTGTTATTTCTGCCCGTTTTATTGAATTTTCGGTCAATGCGGCTTTCTTCGATCTGCTGATAAGCAAGAATCAAACGTGCGTTATCGTAAAACAAATTCTTGTTAGAAAGCTGCAACGTATATGATCCAAAAAGACGTTTTTGCGGACCATAATTCCATTCAGCGTATTTAGGAAGACCTCCTGACACTTGCACTAAGCGGTCGTAGCGAGGGACATCTGATGAGGTAGAATATTGGAAATTTACTGTATGCTTGACAAAATCATTTTGCTTGAAAAGGAACTTCTGTAACAAGTCATACTGCGTATATGCCGATCCAACCTGCACATTGGTATCCTTATTATGAACAATTTGATCCACACCATTCACACGCTCCACATACCAAGGACGCGAACCAAAATTCCCAACATTGATCTCTCTGTTTGCTCCTTGACGAAGATCCCCAAAATCAGATGCGGTAATGGAAGTCAATGAACCAAAACGTTTCTTACCAAGGGAAACATCAACGTGGGCAGCATAACCTGATACTGCAGACATATAACGCATGTACTGTCCAACTTTTACTTTCAATTTATCATCGGATGACAACGTCGGATTCTTTGTTGTAAATGACATAACACCACCCAGCGCATCCGATCCATAAACCACAGATCCGGGTCCGTACACCACCTCTACTCTGTCCATGATCGAATTGTCAAGCGTGATGATGTTTTGAAGATGTCCACCGCGATAGATGGCATTGTTCATTCGAACACCATCCACAACCATGAGCACTTTATTGGTCTCAAAACCACGAATGATCGGACTTCCACCACCCAACTGACTCTTTTG